>JAAYIG010000195.1 GCA_012523595.1 Fibrobacter sp. | reverse complement strand
TAACCCGCTGCATGAATTTGGATATGGTTTCTTCGCTGGATTGAACCACCAGGTGATAGTGGTCATCCATGATAGACCAGGAGAAGCACTTGAAGGAGTACTTTTCCTTGGTTATAGAGAGCTGTTTGAGCAGGAATAATTTCATTTTCTCACTGGAGAATGCTTTGAGCTCAGGGATGGAGACAGATCTGATTTGATAGAAGGCGTTTGGGACGATCATTCTTGGTTTGGTCGCCATGTGTCCTCCTTAGTTTTACAGATGCTTATCCTGAGAGTTGTTCAGAGGAAAAAGGGAATAGCAAAAATCGGGGCAAGTTTGAGTCGTAGATTCACCTTTGGGGAGACCTCAGAGATAAAATCACTGTTTCACCTCGGAGATGACCCCGGAACTCCAGAGCATCAGGAAGGTTCCCCTCAATAGACAATTCAAATGAAATAATGGGTGTATTCAGAAAGGGGAAAAAATCCGGCACAGAGAGAATCTGAGTACCGGATTTTGAAGTTAGTTGATTTGAACCAGATCTATCTCAAAAACCAGATCTTTTCCTGCCAGCGGATGATTAGCATCGAGAGTGACTGATCCGTCGGTAACATCAATTATGGTCATGACAAATGTCTGGCCCAACTGATTAGCCACTCTTATCTGCTTTCCTTTTTCAGGAACAACCGAGTCAGGAAATTGACTTCTGCTTACTGTTGCCACAAGTCCGTCCAAATGAGGGCCATATGCCTTATTAGAAGAAACCTCAATGGTCTTATGCTGCCCGACTTCCATGCCGATTACCGCTTCCTCAAATCCGGGTATGACCATGCCATCCCCAATCACAAATTCCAGCGGCTCACCATCGGAGCTATCGAACACTGTTTTATCTTTCAGTTTCCCGGTATATAGCACTCTAACAGTATCGCCGATTTTTGCCGACATGTTGAGCTCCTATCTTTTAGTTTAATCCAAGCCGGAAACTTCAACCTGCCGTCCTCCGGGTGAATTTATACTCTCCGTGCCAAATGAAATACATTTATAAAAAAAAGCAAAAAACCGGCCATTAATCTCTCCCACCTCCCCTGTATCAGAAGGTGAACTCTCCCCCACGGTAAATCACTCGTTTTGACCCGTCTCTGAGTATAGCGGTAACTTCTCTGTCCATAGTAGCAATAATATCTGTGTGCTCAGGAGAATCATTATAACCAAGATCCTCAAATTGCTTATCAGTCATCTCCTTTGGGTCACACTGGCAGGCATCATGATAAGCTTTCCCGATCGCCAGATGACAGTTCCCGTACTCACCGCCGAAATTCTCATCAAAGAGTGTATCTGCCATAAAATGGGTGATCTTGGAAAATCTCTTATCCGTTAAAGAAAACTCTCCTATCTTGTCCGCATTCTTCTGAGAGATCATCTCCCTTAAAAGCTCCTCTTTCTGGGCGGCCCTGGCCTCTACGATCCTACCTCCTCTGATTTCCAGACTTATATCTTTGATAATGTTTCCATATCTGTACAGGGGCAGGTCGAAAAATATCTTCCCTTCGACCCCTCTCCAGTCCGGTGATGTGAAAATTTCGAAGCTGGGGATATTCCTCCCTCGTCCCCCAAGCCACTTTCTCTTCTCTCCCAGACTGACAATCAAATCTGTTCCCTCAGACTTTACGTTTATCTTATCGATGGGTATCTCGTTTAAATGCTCAAGAATAGCATTCATCTGGGTGCTGACAGAACGCCATTTTCCTATGGGGTCAGCTTCATCGAGAAAACAGGCCCGCCTTATCTGCTCCCAGTACTCATCAATAGTTAATCCCGCCTCTTTTGCCGTTCCCTCGGTACCATACAGGCAAAGGGTCCAGGTAAACTTTCCCGCATCCTCTTTCTCATCTAGCCATTCCCTGAATTTTCTGGTTGCATGATTGGCCATAATTACTTTCCTGGGATCCGCATTAGCCAAATAAAGAGGATCTTTTTCTGCCAGAATTCTTACATAATGGTCGATATTGTCTGTAAGACCACGGTAGTATTGCTCTGGAAAAAACTTCAACTGCTCATCACTGCCCTCCTGGAGATGAATCAACCTGAAATCATCATCTTGAATCTGTATCAGAGGGTTTCCACCACTTTTAAGAATCGTTCTGTAAACCTCTTTGGCAAGTGGAACACCGGGGGCCTGAGTAACTACATATACAACATCACTCGCCTTTATTCCCTCTCCGTCATTGAGAGCAAAGTTGATCAATACCTCTGCATAGCGCTTAAGAATTATTGAATCCGGCTGCATGAGTTTTTTCTCCTCGTCTTAAATAAATAGTTCACTACCAGGTGGTGTTTTCGGGGCCGGTATCGATAGCAAAAATGCCGATTGTGATGATATTGATTCCGTACCTGTTTTCGATCATGGTTTAAATTCCAGTTCTAAGCTCAGATAAGAAGCCCTATGGTATCTTTGCGAAAGAACAAATGAATATAAATAGCGGAGTGCCTTAATTCCGGTCCATATCTTTTTTTTAATTCTCTCCGGATATCCGGCAAAAAGAATTGGAGATTATTCCAGAGGAAGTCGATCGCTTCGGTTCACAGATTCACCTCGTAGATGAATATATGATTAATGCCAAAAATTCACCTTGCAGGTAAATAAATGAATTAATGATCTATTGTCACTGATTCATCTCGTGGATAAATTGATGATTTAACGACTTAAGTCACAAATTCACCTCGCAGGTGAAAATGGCTTGTCAATCTCAGAATCACCTCAATAAGCACTGTAGATAAAAAACAGGTACTTTTACCCCGCGGAATATTCCCGAACCTTTGATGAACCGGACTTTTTAACTACCATATCCCACAAGACTTCCGGAAGTATAAGAGCCGATTTTTTCAGAAAACCTCTGGGAGTGTTTTCACCTGAAAATATGGAGAATAGCTGCCTTGAAAAAGTAGGACTCCTTCCAGCAAGCCTGAGCATCACCTCTATAAAACCCGGTTTGAAAAACAGATCCCTGGAGGGGAGGGATCTTCTAAGATCATCACCGTATTCCTCTCTCCAGAGTGATTCGTACACCCTCATATCCCCGGCAGTGATAGCCTGAGCGGCTAAATCCGCTGACCAGAGTGCATAGAGTATGCCCTCACCGATCAAAGGATTGACATGTCCGGCTGCATCACCCAGAAGAATCCAGTTACTACCGGCGCAGGGCTGATCGAAGAATTCCCCTGATGAAGCCTGAGGGATAAGGACGCTCCAGCTTTTCTCTATTTTCACGCTCTGTTTTTGATTCTGAAGAAATGTATCGAGATCGTTTTTAAGACCTGGTGAGTTATACAAGGTATCGGAGATTTCTATCACACAAAGTTCTGTATCCCCGGATGCCTTGAGTAGTCCCTGACGACCTCTGGTGAATTTTATCAGCGATGCTTCCTCCATACCGGAGACCTGATATCCAAACAGGAGAGCCAGATCTTTACGGTGGAATGGTTTTGAAACTGCCTTGCGGACAATGCTTTTTACGCCATCTGCCCCGGCAAGCATCCTGGCCCGGAACTGATGCTCAGTGGTATCTATTTTCCAGAGCCCTTTTTCCTGAAAAACGCCGGTTACCCTTTCCTGAATAAAGCGGGCACCTCTGGAGATCGCCGAATCGAGGAGATACCTGCCTGGATTAAAAAATGATACGGCAGCGGGTATGCCATCTTTCCCACTGCTGACCACTACTCTTTTGCCTGAGTGTGAGAGAAGATGAACCCGGCCATCTGAGTGCTCTTTCCGCAAAACAGCGTTAAGCACAGGGAATTTTTCCGTAAAGCAGAATGGGACAACTCCTGCCATTGGTTTGTCGGTGGGATATGAGTGGTCGATTATCACAGGATCGAGCCCCTGTTTTGAGAGCAGCCAGGCAAGACAGGCACCAGCAGGACCAGCACCGACTATGACTATGTCGAAAGTTTTCACAAACCGCACTGTTTTCCTGTGGCTTGAAAAAAGGTTGGCAGTGAGAAGATTACTGCTGTTTGAAAGCTGTTTTCCTAATGTGACCATTTAGAGTCCCGTTTTTATGGTGAAGCGATTAACAAACAAAAGTTGTGCCAGAAAGAAAGGAAAGAGGAAAGGTATATTCCACTTTAAATGTGGAAAACGTTGGGTTGTTTCCGTACGAAGTGAAATTCCGTTTTCTTTAATTTTCCGGAAATGAGAATCGTTTGCGGATTTGAAAATTTACCTCTGGGGTGAATTAATGACCAAAGGCAGAGTCCTTAATTCTCCTCCGGGGTAAGGGGGAACAGATTCCCGCACATCACCCCCCTCCCCCCAGTAATTCCAATTCAGATACAGAAATAGCAACCAACCCTGAAAATTGGCTTTAATCCTCGACCTGTACTTATTACATTAGTTATATTTTTTTTCCTGATGAGATATTTCCGAGGAGTGTTGCCTTTTGACTGTTCCTGATCCGGTATATAGAGTTCTGGACGCCAACTTGAACAGACTCCGGGAGGCATTGAGAGTCATCGAGGAGTATTTCCGCTTTCTAAGAAATGACTCCACTCTCTCTGCGGAACTAAAAGGTATCCGGCACTCTCTTCAGGAGATCGAAGATGGATTGGGCAGGGAAAAACTGCTCGCAAACCGGGACACCGGCTCTGACTGCTTTGCGAATGAAAACAGGCCGGAGGAGATGACCCGTAAAAATGAATCGGATATCCTGATTGCCTCTTTTAAAAGGGCTCAGGAAGCTGCAAGGGTGTTGGAAGAATACACAAAGATAACCCAAAACCCCTGTCTCTCCGAAAAAGCAAAGAGTTCCCGGTTTATTCTCTACACCATTGAACAAAAATGTCTGGGCAGATAAATTATGGCAAAGAAAAAGAAAGATGAATCAACTGCTGCGGCTAAATCTTCAGATTTCGGACATGAGATCTGGGGACTGGTGTTTCTCTCTTTTGGCGTACTGGTACTGATTTCTCTCGTTTCTCATTTTGTTAATAACACCTCCAATGTGCTTGGATACTATTTCGGAACCGCCCTCTCCTCAGGTCTTATCTTTCTTCTGGGACCTGTTGCGGCCTTCTTTTTTCCTCTCTCTGTGTGCTATTTAGGATGGGTCAGGCTCAAGGGTGAATCCATTTCAGTAAGAAGAGGCTTTTATGCTGTGCTTCTGACACTGGAAGTCTGTTTCCTGCTGGCGATTCATCATCTCCCGAATATTGCAGTCTCACCGGAACTCAAGACAACCGAGAATTTTGCAGGTATGTTTATTGTAAAACATATCTGTAAACCTGTCTTCGGAGTTCATACTTTCGGACCCTATTTCCTTGGATCGCTGGCCCTTCTTATCACAGTTCTCTGGTGTCTCAGGATTTCACCCCAGCGGCTTGCCGGGTGGATAAGTGCTGCAGCTCTTTGGAGCGCTTCAATACTCTCCAGATGGTGGCAAAGTTTTAAAGAGCAACTGAAATACAGACCCCCGGTAAAGGAAAAATCAAACCAGGATAAAGCTCCCGCCGTTGTTGAAGGGAAAGCTGAAAAACAGTCCAAACAGAAGAAGGTTGAGCCTCAGGTCGTTGAGCAGAAGGAATCAGAGGAGAAGGTTGCGCCTGTACCCGCTGTCAGCCCTGTCAAAGGGGCAATTGACGATGTGGAAGAGCAGGCACGGCAGCAGTTGGAAAAAGAACTTGCTGCATTCCGGGCCAGGAAAGAAGAGCCTATCAAGATCATGAGTGTCGAGACCGCAGAAGTTGACACAGAAGAAGAGGGGATAGATGAAGGCGCGATCCCTTTCAGAATTGATGACGAGGAGCCTCGGAATGAAAAAAAGAAGGCTCCTGTCGAGGAAAAACCCCAGCAGCCTTCAAAACCATATCGTATCCCGGATCCATCCATACTCCCCGATCCTCCTCCTTTGTCAAGCCTCATTGACAAAGAGGGTATTGAGCGCAACTCCATGGTGCTGGAAAAAACCCTTCTCAATTTCGGGGTTGAGGGAAAGGTGGTCTTTGTCAGCCCCGGGCCTGTGGTTACCCGCTATGAGATCGAACTGGCTCCGGGAATAAAAGTAAGCCGGGTTGTAAATCTTCATGATGACATCTCTATGGCGGTTTGCGGGCAGCGAATCCGTATAGAGGCTCCTATTCCCGGAAAATCAGCCGTGGGTATAGAGCTTCCAAATTCCGCCAGACAGATAGTTCATTTCAAACATATACTCAGCTCCGATGCTTTCAGAAAATCAAAAGCCAAGCTGCCTGCAGTGATCGGTACAAACATATCCGGGGCACCCTATGTTACAGATATTACTAAAATGCCCCATGTTCTGATCGCGGGTCAGACAGGATCTGGCAAAAGTGTGTGTATCAACTCCATTATCTGCAGTCTGTTGATGACAAAGAAGCCGGAAGAGCTGCGCTTGATCATGATCGATCCAAAAAAGGTTGAGCTGGCCTTTTATGAGGGAACCCCTCACCTTATGTCTCCGGTTGTGACTGAATCCAAGGAGGCTGTCAAGGCGCTTCAATGGGGCGTAATTGAGATGGAACGCAGGTATAAGATGCTTGCGAAAGTTGGTGCACGTAATATCGATTCTTTCAATACCAGATTGGAATCCGGCAAGCTCAATGGAATTCTGTCTGAGCAAGACAATAAACCTCTTCCCTTTATCGTTATCCTTGTTGATGAATTGGCGGACCTGATGATGACCGCCTCAAAAGATGTTGAGGGGCTGATTCAGAGAATAGCACAGTTGGCACGTGCAGTGGGAATTCATCTGATTGTGGCAACCCAGCGTCCCTCTGTGGACATTATCACCGGTCCTATCAAGGCAAATCTGACTTCCCGAATTGCCTTCAGAACGATTCAGTCCACCGATTCCCGTACCATTCTTGGGCATGTCGGGGCGGAAAAACTCCTGGGAATGGGGGACATGCTTTTCCTGCGGAACGGGGCTCCTGAGATAGAAAGGTTTCATGGGGCTTTTATTTCAGAAGAGGATGTAGAGAGAATTGTAGCGGATATTCGCAGTCAGCAGTTCCAAATCGAGAAAATTGAGAGTTTCATTGCCGAACTGGATGATGGATCCGGTGGTGGTAACAGCGTTAACTATGACGATGGTGACAGAGACGAACTGTTTGAAGAGGCGGCCAGGACTATCGTGAGCATTGGACAGGGGTCAACATCACTGCTTCAGCGCCGCATGAAGATCGGTTATGCCCGTGCCGGGCGTCTGATGGATGAGTTGGAGCGGGCCGGGTTTGTAGGTCCCCAGGACGGGAGCAAAGCCAGAGAGGTTTTAGTGAAACCCGATGAGCTGGAATTGTATCTTGAAACTCATCGGTAATGGCATCGGTCCGGGCGGGTGCAGCCCATCCGGTAAAAAAGGACAGAAATATCATGTTTAAAAAAACTGCGGCTTTGCTTCTTGTGATTTCAGCCTTTTTTGAGGTGTTTCCTGCTGAGCCGGAAATTCAATCACTGATTAAAAAGAAATACAACCAGAATGCGACGATTGAGACTCAGTTCGATTTGCATATCTGGTGGAGTGTAAGAGAGCGCAAGGAGAGTAAGAAGGGAAAGCTTTATCTGGCTCCTGGAGACAAATTCCGCCTGGAACTTGGAAGTGAAACAGTTGTAAGTGATGGGAAGGATTGCTGGCAGTACAGCAAAAAAAGCGGGCAGGTAATCATAAAGAATCTTCAGGACCTCGATCTTTCATATCATCCCTCAAAACTACTTTCCTCCTGGCTCAACGATTATTCTTTTACCCATAAAGGAACTGATGGTTCCGCGACAATTCTTTTCTGGAAAGCAGATTCTCTCTCCGGGAATTCATCATGGGACACAATCGAAGTGCATGCGTCAAATAAAACCGGAGTGGTCAATGAACTGAAACTGACAGACCGCAATGGAAATATCCACACATATAAATTCAATAAGACATCATTCAATTCTAAAATACCCGGCGAAGTCTTTAAATTCGAGGTCCCTGGTGATGCGCAAGTACTTGATTCTCGCAAGTAAAATCTTCTTATTTTCCGGAATCGGGTTTTTATTAATTCCGGTCCAAAATGCCTGTTCTGCCGGATGCTCCAGCACCCGGGGGCTGGCTTCAAATCAAATCTTTCAGCTTTCAGGATCAAACGATACTCTCTGGATTTTAGCGCTCGAGAGCAACAGCTTTTCTCTTAATACTATCCAGGGGCAGGGAAAACTGGCCGGACGGGTGACGGAAAACTCAAACTGGCTTGCTTACAAACTGGGATGCATAAATAAAGGCATTTACGATCTGGCAAGTGGGGGAGGTTTTACAGTTGCTGTTACGGATACGGAAAGCGGTCCGCAAGAGATATATACATTCAGGCGTGATGGTGGAGAAATTGTGCGAAAGCCGTTTCGCTTTTTCTGGTCAGACAGCGTAACCGGCAAGAAAGAAGCCAATGTTTCAGTGATGGATGTTGTATACGGCGGTAACTGTTTTTTCTTTGCCTGTCTCGATGGGGGGGTAGTAAGATGGAACCCTGGCACGGGTGATACCGAAGTGCTGACTCCGGGTTCCTCATCGGTTGTCCCTATAGAGGATTTTGTAATTTCAGGATCTCTTTCCGCGAAGCGCCAGGTGACCGCTTTACATTCATCAGAGCACTTTCTGGCGGTCACTACACCGTCGAAGGTGAGGCTTTTCTCCTTTTCCGATTCATCGTGGGACAATACGATTACCTCTGCAATCCTGGACTCGGGGGTTGTATTCAGGAGTTTCTTCAGTGCTTTTGTAAATAATGACTCAACCGCACCGGTGATTTACAGCACAATAAATCTGAGTGTTTCCGGAAAAGACACATTGGTGTTCTGCAAGTATAACCGGAAAGAAAAGGGGTGGCGCATTATGCTTGAGGATTCTCCGAACAGCATCTCTTTTGCCACAGGCGGTTACATTTACATGACTTTCGGGTTAAATACAATAAAGGCCTACCTGGACACACTGGGAGATTCATCAGTGCAGCGTAATCCCTCTCCGGCAATTGACCGAAGCAAGTTTGAGCGGAGAATGACACCTGTAGCATACGGGATCGATATGCCTGCTATGATTACGGATATTTTCTTTACAAAAAGAGATGAAACCTCCGGCTATCTCTGGATAGCATCATCAGAGGGATTGTTCTTTTCGGAGCAGGAGACCCCGGGAAAAAGCAGTCATGATTTTATTCTGATAAAGAGGGCTCCTGTGGTGGAGGCTGGTCTTAAAAACACCTATGCCCGTCCGGGAATTCTGGCAGCGCAGGGATACTGGGACGGGGAGAGGCAGAGCCGCACTGTATTTGTCTATAATCTTGCCGGCGATGCCAAAGTCACCATAAAGGTTTACGATTACAATATGGACCTTGTGAAAACTGTCATCGAAGGTAAAGCGCGAAAGGCGGGAAAGAATGGCGGACCGCAGGGCCGCAGCACAGTTGAAAAAGAGGACTGCTGGGATGGCAGGGATAATATGGGCAGGATGGTTGCGCCGGGAGTTTACTATTATAAGATCAATACCAATACTGGTGAACGGGGTTTCGGAAAGATCGTGGTGGCCAAGTAATATGTTTACGAGAAAAACAGTTGTCTTATCCGCTTTTGCAGTCGCCGTTCTGCTTTGCACCGGAGGTGAGGCATCGATGGTCGGGGGACGTTCCGGAGCTTATCTGAGACCTCCGGTAGGAGCAACATCTCTGGCCATGGGCGGGACTGGAAGTGCTGCTCCGGAGGACCTTTTATCCTGGTGGAATCCATCACAGCTCTCTTTCCTTCGGTCCAGAAAACTTGCGGCAGGTATTGGCATGGCATCATTTGGACGTTCAGATGCTTTCGGGGCATTTGAGTTCAGGATTCCGCCGCGGATGGGTATGGGTTTTCTGTTGCTTTACAGAGGAGATCCATTCCTGAAGCTTTACGATGAACAGGAACAGCCTCTTGAACATGCGGCTTATACTACCCTGACAGGTAAAATAGCGCTGAGTTACTATGTAAACAGAAACTTTACCGCAGGAGCCTCGATCGGTATCCACTATCAGAGTCTTCCCACAATTGCCCGTGGTGGAGATCTGAGATATTCTTCGGCTGTCGGAATAGGTGCGGTAGATCTATCTTTTACATATAAAATTACTCCCGGATGGACACTTGGGGTGGTGGCTAAAGACTTGGGAGCGGGAATGGACTGGGAGATAGAATCCGATTATTACAACAACCTTGTCCAGGACAGGCCGCTTCCCTCTATTGCTATCGGAAGTAAATACAAAGCGGAGCTTATGAAAAAACCCCTTATCTGGGCGGTGGATTTAAAGGGATATTTTTTTGACGGCAACTGGAAAAAGCTGTACCGCCCGGAGGGTATTGTAAACCTGGGCTGGGAATGGCAGTACTGGGAAAGGTTTTTTATCCGTGCCGGAATATCAGAGTTTCTGCTTAATGGTGATCTGCTTAACGACAGGAAAGCTTATTTTGCAAATTCTCCGGTATCGATTACGATGGGTTTTTCACTGGATCTCTCCCGTTACAGGGAGGGACTCAAGCTCAATTACGCAATCGCTACTGACAAATTATGGGCGGGTGTCGGACAGCAGGTTGATATTACCATGTCTTTTTAGCAGAAATAGTATTGAGATATTGGTTGGGGAAGAAACGGTTCAGGAGATAAAATGATATTGACCAGAAATCTGAAAGGTCTGGCTGCGATACTGGTGATGTTTGCAGTAGCGAAAGCCGGAAATGTACCGGGATCAGCCTATTACAACTTTCTTGAGGAGGCTGTTAACCCGCGGGCGATGGCAATGGGTTCAGCGGGAACAGCATTGGGTGCGGGAGGTTTCTCTTTTTACAATCCGGCGTCGATGGCTTTGCGGAGATCTCCCTTTATCTCCTTTGAGATCGGAAAAATTTATGAAGATCTGCGGAGAGGATACATAGAAACCGGCTGGATCTTTCCGGGATGGTTCGTGGGTGGATCTTTCCAGAGCCAGTCGGTTCAATTTCAATACGCCACTGAGCAGGGTATTGTAAATTCCTATGGCTCTCAGCAGAGTTCTTCCGGTACTCTGAATGCAGGCTTAAGGAGAGGTCGGTTCGCGGTTGGAGCAGGCTTCAACGGAGTATACGATCGTCTGACAGAGAACTCATCCTACGGCTTTACACTGAGTGGAGGTATGATTTATTCCCTTATCCCGGAGATGCTTGACATAGGAGCGTCATACATGCACGGTTACGGCCGCAGTTCAGGTTATCTTGACACATCGGGAACTCTCTTCCGCCACGACCTCCCTTCCACTGCAAGGTTTGGGGCAGCGTTCCGTAACTCCATAAATGACAGCTATAACTATACAATATCCGCGGATCTGGTTTACAACAGAAATTATGAAAGATTGACTGTCCCGCTCGGTGCTGAGATGTGGATTCTTCCCGCACTGGCACTCAGAATCGGAACACAGATCAACGATCCTGCCAATCCCTTTTCTGCCGGAGTAGGTATTAAGTGGGAAAACCTGAAAATCGATGCAGCTTTTGCTGCTTTCCGATTGAACAGTGATAATTCTCTCAAGTGGTCTCTTGGATTTACCTATGAACTGGCATCTGCGCGGAAAAAAGAAAAGGAAGCAGCAAAGGTCCCATCTGTGGAAAAAAAGGATGCGCCTGTTCAGGTGGAAGAAACCACATCAGGCCCAACTGACAGCACAGAAGCTGCACCGGTAGTTGAGCCTCCCTCTCCTCCAGTCGACAGCGAAGAGACAAAATCTGATGGAGAATCAGGTGTTTCCCGATCTGAGGTTGAGGAGCCGGCTGCTGTTAATTCAGAAGGCGCATCGGACAGATCCGAGACCATTCCTGAGGAAGAGGACAGAGGGATAACCGGAGACAGTCCGGAAAGCAGTATTCCAGAAGAGGGGGCCCCAGACAGCAGTGAGTAAACTTACGGATTTTTGATCTACCATAAGAAGTGTATATTATTGTATTTTTAGGAATTACATAATACAATTACTATTCCGGTTCAAGTTCGGAACAGGATGAAACAGTAAAATGAATGAGGCATCTGTATGGGATTTCCCTTTTTGTCAAATGATTTAGGAATCGACCTCGGAACGGCAAATACACTGATTCATGTCAGGGGTCGCGGCCTCCTTATCGATGAGCCCTCGGTGGTGGCTATCGACAAGAACACCAAAAAAGTCGTGGCGATCGGTTTAGAGGCCAAGCGGATGCTGGGACGTACACCCGGAGAGATCGAAGCGATCAGGCCCATGAAGGATGGTGT
>JAAYIG010000194.1 GCA_012523595.1 Fibrobacter sp. | reverse complement strand
TCCTTGCAGGAATTTGTTTGTGTTGACGATTATCAAACAAAAATACCTCTGTAGGGGCCTGTGACTCTATATATATGTCAAAGAACTCATCTAACTACACTGTTTGGGAAATCCGGATAGACCCACATTTTTCGCAGCCTGAGCAGCTCCATCAGAACCGGTTTGGAAACAGGAGCGTTTTGCAGGGAATCGAAAGAAAAGTTGGAGGCCCGGAAGTAATCGAAGATCGCCGATGCAGTAGCCGGTCCTACTCCGTCAAAGAGCTGAAGAACCCTGAACCACGCCATCTCATCACGTGGGTTTTCAAGTATGCGGATCAGGGAAACAAAGTCCTTGATGTGCGCAGCCTCGAGGAATTTAAGCCCTCCGTATTTATGGAAAGGGATCTCTTTTTTCAATAAAGCGAGTTCAAGCGATGCGGAGTGAGATCCTGCCCTGAACAGTACTGCCTGTTTACGCAAAGGGATTCCCTCCTCATAGTGTTTCAGTACCCGCTCGATCACCATCTCAGCTTCCTGGAGTTCATCTTTGCATGTGATAATCTTCGGACACTCGCCACCCTCCCTGGTCGAGAAGAGGTTTTTTGAGAATCGCTCCTTTGCCTGGGCAATCAGCACATTTGTTGTATTCAGGATGGGGGGAGAGGAACGGTAATTCTGCTCAAGAGTGATGACTCCGGTTCCAGGGAAAATCTTCGGGAAATCCAGCATGTTACGTACTGTTGCCGCCCTGAAACTGTAAATGCTCTGGGCATCGTCGCCAACTGCCATGACATTCTTTATGCTGCGGCGCATGCCTGTGAGTATGTCGGACTGAAGCTTGTTTGTATCCTGATACTCATCGACAAGAATATGATCGAATCTTCCGGAGATTCTTTCCGCAGCCCTGGGATCCTCCAGCAGATAATACCAGTAAAGCAGCAGATCATCGTAGTCGAGAGTGCCGCGTTTCTGCTTTAAAGTAGTGTACTCCTTGAAAATAGTCTTCAGCTCCTCTTTCCAGCGCACACACCAGGGATAGAGTTTTTTGAGGATATAATCCAGGTCCTCTCCTGAATTCATTTTCCGCGAATATATGGAGAGCAAGGTTCCTTTTCTGGGGAAACGTCCCCTCTTTTGCGCATCTGTCACTTTCTGTCTGATAACATCGAGCATATCCTCCGCATCTGACTGATCTATGATGGTAAAATCGGCGGGAAGTCCTGAGGACTGGCTGTAGATTCTCAGAAGGCGGTTGGCAACGGCATGGAAAGTTCCGCTCCAGACCTGTGAGATAGCGGTCTGATCATTCAGCGCCTGTGATGCCCTGTCGAGCATCTCTTTAGCTGCCCTGCGGGTAAAGGTGAGAAGAAGTATCCTGTCCGGACTTACACCCTGAGATATAAGCCAGGCTACCCTGCAGGCGAGTGTTTTCGTTTTACCGCTTCCGGCTCCGGCCACAACCAGCACCGGACTATCACCATAAGTCACAGCCTGGAGCTGCTGCGGATTGAGCTCTTTGAGCCAGTCACGTTTTTTCATCAATGGATTCCCCTGGAGCTTATTACTAAGGAATGGTTACAACAAAAATAGTAAGATTTCCCGACTTAATCCATCACTGAAATACTGAATTACGGCATGCCCGCTGTTTCATTGCTTCGTAGAGGAAAACGGCGCTTGAAGCAGCTACATTGAGTGAGTCGATCCCCTGAACCATCGGTACTTTTACTCTTGCATCACACGCATCGAGTACTTCCCCCGAGATTCCCTCACCCTCATTTCCGAAGACAATGCAGCAGTTTCCTGTAAGATCAGCTTCATACAGAGGGGTGCATCCATATCCGGGATGTGCGGCAATTATTGTAAAACCGGATTTTTCTCTGAGATATCTGAGCTGCAGTGGTAAATCGCAAGAGTAAATTACCGGGATTTTAAAAATCGCTCCCATGGAATTGCGTATAGACCTGCGCAGGAAGGGGTCTGTAGAGTTTCTGCCCACAAGCAGTGCCTGACAGCCGCAGGCGGCGCAGTTTCGAACGATGACACCGGTGTTTTCCGCGCTCTCGAGCCTGTCCAGGGCTACAAACAGCCTTGGAGCGGTTGCATTTCTTATGACTTCATCTATAGAGGCAGACCTGGGCACCAGTCCTGCAGCCATTATCCCCTGATGATATCTGAAGCCGACAATCTCTTTGAGAAACTCAGGAGAGACGAGATATACATCGATATTCTCCTGCTTCCTGTCCAGTATATCCTTGAATACTTCCAGTTTATCATCAATCAACAGAACGGAAATTACAGTCAGCCCGCTTTCAAAGAACCGTTCTACTACTTTATCACCCTCGACAATAAACACCCCCTGCTTCCTGTGTGAAAGCGGTTTTTTCAGTGTTCTGTAGAGTGAAACCCCGGGTTCATT
>JAAYIG010000193.1 GCA_012523595.1 Fibrobacter sp. | reverse complement strand
AGAAGAAACTTACCCGACTTGTAAATGCCAACCGTCAGGCACTAAACTGTGTCAACACAGAGGGGATAGCGGAAGACCCGCCTATGCTAAGTGGCTACGGCGGGAAAATCCGGAGTCTTCGACGGGCTGGAGCGTGGGGGAGACATCACCCTTAATTTTTCTTGACCCCTTAGTCCTGTATCTTCTCTTTTCTTCCCTGTTATTAATTGTTGGATCAAAGTACAGGAATAGTTGAGCGAATAGTAAGAACTAATAATGGCTCCTCTGAATTCTATTTCATTCCCACCCTCCAAATCGTATCTTTAAAAACTAAACATCTCTATTATAAGGTAATAACTGAGAGGAGCTTCTCATGGCTAAAAAGAACGTTGTCGATACCGAGGCAAGAAGCAGAAATACGGCACTGGAACAGGCAGTAAGTCAGATAGAAAAACAGCATGGAAAAGGCTCAATTATGCGTCTGGGGACTGCCAGTCTCCAGACCGACATTCCGGTGATCTCCACCGGTTCCCTTTCTCTCGATCTGGCACTGGGAGTAGGTGGCTTTCCCAAGGGCAGAATAATCGAAATTTATGGGCCTGAATCCTCAGGAAAAACAACTCTGGCGCTTCAGGCAATCGCCAATGCCCAGAAAAAAGGGGGAATCGCAGTACTGGTTGATGCGGAATACGCTTTCGATGCTGCTTATGCAAAGGCGCTGGGTGTGGATATTGATAACCTCCTTGTCTCTCAGCCGGATACTGGTGAGCAGGCCCTTGAGATTGTGGATACCCTTGTTCGCAGCGGCGCGATCGATATCATAGTGGTTGACAGCGTAGCTGCACTGGTACCTGCTGCAGAAATCGAAGGCGATATGGGGGATAGCCACATGGGTCTTCAGGCAAGACTCATGTCCCAGGCACTCCGTAAACTGACCGGTATTCTTTCCAAGTCAAAAACCTGCCTGATTTTCATCAATCAGCTCCGAATGAAAATCGGAGTCATGTTCGGTAACCCTGAAACCACAACCGGTGGAAATGCCCTGAAATTCTACTCCTCTGTAAGAATCGATATCCGCCGCACCGCTGCAATAAAGGATGGAGAGAATGTGGTAGGTAACCGCACCCGTGCCAAAGTGGTGAAAAACAAAGTGGCTCCGCCGTTTAAAGACGCAGAATTCGATATCCTTTACGGAAAGGGAATCTCTTTTGAAGGTGATGTGCTTGACCTCGCTGCATCGATGGGCATCGTGGAGAAAAGCGGTGCCTGGTTCTCCTATCAGGGGGAAAGAATAGGACAGGGAAGAGAGAGGTCAAGGGAGTTTCTGCTTGAAAACAGAGATGTCCTGGAGACTATCGAGAGAAAAGTCCGTGAAAAGGGGCAGATAAGACAGGGCATGGATGAAACACAGAAAGAAGAAGTAGAGGAAATGGCATAAGGGTATGAAATCTTCCAGGTCAATCAGAAAAGAGTTTATCAGGTTTTTTGAAGAACACGGGCATAGCTTTATTCCAAGCGCGCCCGTAATTCCCCATGATGATCCAACGCTTCTGTTTACGAATGCAGGGATGAACCAGTTTAAGTCGATCTTTCTGGGGGATAACCCGGGAAACCTGAAAAGAGCAGTCAACTCCCAGAAGTGCATGCGGGTGTCAGGAAAGCACAATGATCTCGAGGAGGTGGGACGCGATCAGTATCATCACACTTTCTTCGAGATGCTTGGAAACTGGTCCTTTGGTGATTACTATAAAAAAGAGGCGATTACATGGGCCTGGGAACTTTTGACTGATGTCTGGAAGCTTCCAAAAGAGCGCTTATTCGTGACTGTACACGATTCCGATGATGAAGCGGAGAGTATCTGGAAAAACCACACAGATATCGCCCATGAAAGAATCATGCGTTTCGGAGACAAGAGTAATTTCTGGGAGATGGGTGAGACCGGACCTTGCGGACCCTGCTCCGAAATTCACTACGACATGGGTGATCTCTCTACTCAGGCACAGACCTTCAGGGATCCTGTTAAGGGTGTAAATGGTCAGAACGACAGATACCGTGAGCTGTGGAATCTGGTGTTCATCCAGTACAACAGGGAAAAGGATGGTTCCCTGGTACCGCTTCCAAGAAGGCATGTGGATACAGGGATGGGGTTTGAGAGGATTGTTGCGGTTATCCAGAATGTGGATTCCAATTATGATACAGATGTCTTTACACCCATAATCAGGGAAATCGAGAATCTCAGCGGTAAAAAGTATGACAAGGGAGAACCCGGTGTCCCTTTCCGGGTGATAGCTGATCATATCCGGTCGCTTGTTTTCGGTATCACAGATGGTGCCTTTCCATCCAATGAGGGCAGAGGGTATGTGCTGAGAAGACTTCTGCGGCGGGCTTTCAGGTTCGGACGGGAACTGGGGTTCAAAGAGCCTTTTCTTTACAAACTGATACCAGTGCTGGCCCGGGAAATGGGAGAGGCTTTCCCGGAGATAACTCAGAGGGAAAGGTATCTTGAGGAGGTGATCCGTTCCGAGGAGGAACGTTTCGGGGCGACTCTGGAACAGGGACTGGAAAAATTCGCGGCAATGGTGGAAAGCAGCAGAAGAAAAGGTGGCAACACTCTTTCCGGTGCCGATGTCTTTACTCTTTACGACACCTACGGTTTTCCCATGGACCTTACCCGTCTGATGGCATCAGAGCAGAACATGACAATTGATGAAGAGGGTTACAGCCGTCTCATGGAGAGTCAGAAAAAACGTGCCAGGGAATCGAGAAAAGCCGCTGAGGGATTGACACCTGAGGGATGGATTGAACTCAGGCCGGTTTCCGGAACCGAGTTTGTAGGTTACGAAGAGCCGCTGGCACAGGTAAATGTATGCAGGTACAAGATCGTTGAAAATCAGGCCGGAATCCCGGTTTACCTTCTGATACTCGACAAGACCCCCTTCTATGCGGAATCTGGAGGGCAGATAGGCGACAAGGGCCTGCTGCGGTCATCCACAGGAAAAGAGATCTTTGTAGATGATACCCTGAAGTGGAACGAGATGGTGATCCATCAGGCCAGATCCTCCATGCCTCTTACAAGTGAGGATTTCTCATCTCCTCTGACAGCGCAGATCGACGACTCCAGGCGCAGAGATACCAGAAGAAATCATACAGCCACACACCTCCTGCAGGCTGCGCTCAGAGAAGTGCTTGGTGACCATGTCCAGCAGTCAGGCTCCAGAGTGGAACCCTCAGGCCTGCGTTTTGACTTCACTCATTTCAAGGCTCTCTCCCCGGATGAACTTGCAGAGGTGGAAAGAAAGGTAAATGAGTGGATAACCGCCAATCTGCCGGTTGTTACAACTGTCAAGGATCTCGATGAAGCGAAGGCGGAAGGAGCAACTGCTCTTTTCGGAGAAAAGTATGCCCGTAAAGTCAGGGTTATCGATATCGCTCCTGTAAGCAAGGAGCTTTGCGGAGGCACACATGTCTCCGCAACAGGTGAGATCGGTTTTTTTCACATTGTCAGTGAATCCAGCATAAGCGCGGGGATAAGACGAATCGAGGCTATAACCGGGCGGGCAACAGTCGAGTATCTGCTTGCAAAAGAAAATGTGATCACCAGCCTGACAGGGCTTCTTAAAGCTGGTGAGGGAAAACTTCTGGAAAATGTCCGGGGGCTGCTGGATAAAGTTAAGGAGCTGGGGGAACGGGTAAGTGAGCTTTCAAGCGGCCTGACATCGGGAATAGCAGAGGAACTCTTTGAGGAGGCGCGGAGAAACGGAGGGGAATTTCTCTGGATCGTGCGTAATCTGGGTCAAATTGATAAAGAATCATTCAGCCGTCTCTCAGACCTCATTTCCGATGAGATAAGGGCCAGGGGACTTGATAACATGGTCATAGTGATGGGGGCTGTGGTTGACAACAAAGCTCTCTTTTCCGCATCTGCCGGACAGACAGCAGTTAAAAAGTTCGGTATTCACTGTGGTGAACTGGTAAAAGCAGCGGCACAGAAAGCCGGCGGGGGCGGGGGCGGAAGCCCGGTGAGAGCCCAGGCTGGAGGAAAAGACCCGATGAAAATCGATGATGCACTGGAAGCGGCAAGATTGATAATTGCCGGGAAAGCAGTTGCGGCATGAAAAGAGAGATCCTTGACTCTATTCTGAAAAAGCTTTCCGGCGGGAGACGGTGCTACTGGGTGCTTCTGGATCCCGATGATTTTACGGTTGAGAAAGGGGCAGAGGTGGCAGCGGAGTCACAGAAATGCGGTGCTGATGCGATCCTGGTCGGAGGAAGCCTTCTTTACTCCAACCATTTCGATGCATTTGTTTCATCGTTGAAAAAAGCCGTTTCAATCCCGGTGATTCTTTTTCCCGGAGATGCAACCCAGTTGTCATCTGCTGCTGATGCGCTGCTGTATCTATCTCTTGTTTCGGGACGAAATCCCATGAACCTTATAGGTGAGCATGTCAAGGCTGCTCCGGTGATAAGAGAGATCGGTATTGAACCTGTTGCAACCGCATACATGCTGGTGGAATCTGGTTCGGTAAGCTCTGTTGAATTTATTAGTAACACCAGACCCCTTCCCAGAAACAAGCCCGCAATAGCCGCAGCACACGCACTTGCAGCTCAGTACATGGGCATGAGCCTGGTGTATCTGGAGGCAGGAAGCGGGGCGGTTCAATCTGTGCCGCCTGAGGTGATCAGGGCTGTGCGGTCGCAGGTGGAGATTCCCATTATTGTGGGTGGAGGAATCCGGGATGCTGCAACTGCAAAGGAGAAACTTGAAGCCGGAGCGGATATAATTGTAACCGGGAATGTGCTCAAGAACAAAGACGGCATAGGAATAATGAGAGAGATTGCCGCTGTGGTGAAGAGTTTCGGATTGTAAAGAGTTTTAAGTGAACCTGTTGTCTTTCGTCAAATGACAGCTTGTCAATTAGAGGATACTGTTTTCTTTAAACTGTACCTGTACCCGTAATCGTCCTGTTTTATAACATAAAATTATCGTTTGAAAAATGCTTTGTTTATTCGAGGCTTTTGCTAATGATGCCTGAACAGTGACCACAATTTTGTAACCCCTCTCCTTTCCTTTTTAATTACTGGAATAGCGGTAGTGCCGGTAACAGTCTGAAAATGGATACTGAAATCCCCGATACTTTCTGAACTTAAGCCCAGACATTTTAATCCTGCACCCACTTGTATAAGTGATCTCTGCATCAAATCAGAAACACGGCTGGAAATGTCCAATTCAATTCTAATGTTCTGCTTTGTCTTATCGATCAATATGATTGAAACAGCCTTGCGGTTGGAATAATTGATTTCACCGCTTTCCCAGGTTTCAGAATCATCAAATAGAGCTGCATAGTAATTTTGCTCTTTTTTAAACAATTTATTGATCAGTAAGGATAACGGCGGGTTACGTCCTGATGAACGCTGGATTGCTGGGATAATTGTGGTGCCTGTTGGGGATTGTAAACATATTTCATACTTGTTCTGAGCTAAATCCGAAATCCCAAGCTTTTCAAATCCGATTCCTGTCTGTATTAAGGATTGATTTATGATATCAGGATTTTCACCATCAGCGGCGATGTCAATTTTCAGGATGGCTTTGTTAATGCAAATTGCAGCAACAAGATAACCGCAAGTTGCAGGAGGTTCAACGCAGCCCACAATCCATTCAGGAGAACCGCTGTACAAACAAGCCTTATAGTAAAGGCCTGTTTTGTATTTTGAGACTGATAATCTACCCATAAGCCTCCATAATCCAAAAGCTTTCAAGTGTATCGGAATCTGTATTCTACATAATAATACATCGTCTGCTCCTATCTAAAATTATCATTTTTTCTTAGTTAAAAATCATAATAATCATTTTAATCAGTGGTCCGCTATTAATCAGTTAAATCGGTGGTATGATTTTGATTTCTTTTTGTAATATATTATATACAGTTGTACCTTTTACTTTTGTTTTTTGTTACACACTTTAACGCTTAATGGGGGGGAAGGGGGAAAAACTAACCAATTACTCAAATCAGAGGGGGTAGT
>JAAYIG010000192.1 GCA_012523595.1 Fibrobacter sp. | reverse complement strand
TCTCCGGCAGACAGCAGATAAGAGTTGCCGGCTCTCATGGGTGCGGCAAAATGCTGATCCAGGCTCCCGCAGATAATTATCTCAAAATTCTGCAGTCGGTTCACCAAAGCACTGATATTTTGCCAACTGTCATGTATTATCAAAATACGTAAATCACAGGACTGCGCATCCGGGGTTAACAGCTTTTGAGGATCCAGTGTATTCAAAGCATGAGCCTTGTTTTCGGGAACCAGGCTTTTATTGATAAAGGAGGTGACATATAATTTATATCCGTTGTTTTTCAGGATAGAAAATGGCATAAAAGAAGTTCCGGAGCTGTCATTCGCATTGGCAAGGATTAATTTGTCAGGAAAAGAGGACTCAGTCAATATTTTGCTGTTATATGAAAACTCTTCGTTTCCAGCACAGACTGCATCGAATTTGACATGTTGCAGATAAAGGGCAGCAAGTCTGGTCTGCAAGGGGTTGGCATCTGCACGGATGATGTTGCCGGCCTGAATGGTAAAGATTACCGGGAACTGACTGCGCAGACTCTGAAAAACGGTTCCATGACGGGCGATTCCTCCCAGAGATCCGGAGTAGGGCGGCGGGAGAAACTGATTTTTCAGGTTACCGGAATAGACAATCGAGATTTCCTGTTTTTCATTTCGTAATCGTTCCGATTTTATCCGGTTTAAAAGAGCATGTGCTTTCCACAGGTTAGGATCCATCCGAAGCGCTTTGAGTGCATAATTTCTGCAAAGGATAAACCTTTTTAGCCTGTAGAATTTTTCTGCAACCTTGTAATAATCTTCGGCTGTGCGTTTCTTCTTCTCTTCCATCTGGATCTTTACCGTTGCGGACCATACCGGACCTAACTCTTTTGAGAGATTTTTCCATGCCGCTTCAAAGCCATAAATTTTATAATGAAAACCTGCACCGAGCCCAAATCCGGAAATCGATGGCTTTACGCCGTAGGTAAACTCGTATCCTGTAAAGAAACGGAAATATTGACCAGCCTTGATTTCGGTGCTTATGCCTGTAGCTACCGGTTCGTCAGCGATTTTTCTCACGCCTATACCAATATCAAAATCGAATCTGGAGGTTATGGGAAAGTAGGATGGTAAAGGGCGAATAAGCAGTGATAATCCTCCCTGAAGAGGGAGTGATTCGGTGATGGTTCCATAGGAGATACCTGTTCCAAAGTTGGCCATATATAGCCGGGCGGAGAGCATCTTGACGGGGGTTGCCAGAAGATCGATGGAACCGGCCAGGGCCCGGCCCGCTTCATGATCCAGCCTGCTTTCGATATAGGCTGCAGAAACACCGAAACTGACTCTCTGATCCAGAAATGCTCTGGCATAGGAAGCTCCCAGGGCCAGCTCAAGCATTGATGGTTTTGAGGGTCGCTCATCGATATCCCGTGCGTTTTCGAATTTGCCGGGAGAAAAGACCTGCGCATAACAGCCGAAAGTCCCGATATCTTCGATTGGAAAGAGTGCCCCGGTATACTCTTTTTTGAGGCCCATTAGCCATTGAAGGTGATGGAGGGCGAATTTGTTTCGGTTTGACAGTGCCGAGTTGGCGCTGAAAAGTGGAAGATCGGTGGCATCCATGGCTCCGGGTGAAGAAGCCAGACCTCGGCCAAGTGTTACTGAGGAGAGAGGGAGGGTGAGGAAGTTGCAGGTGGTATGTCCGCTGTTTCTGCCCCGGGAATCGGTAAGCCAGTCGAAGTCGAAAGCAGAAAGCCTGAAATTTATAAGAATTATCAAAAACAGTGTTATTGAAGACTGTCTGATCATTATTTCTATAATCCGGAAGAACGGGCTTTGGAACTGTGAAATTTTCCTTTATTCTATAATTGTTTATAGGCTTTTGGTTTAAAAATCTTGAGGGGGCAGCTAAGAATCCCCCGCTGGAAAGCGCCCCCTTATAAAGGAGGATGAGGGGGATTCTAGCCAATGAGTGAGTTCCGGAGTAAGAGTCTTGAACTGCGATTTGTGTGATTAGGATGATAGACCATGATTTAAAATGAATTCCAATCATGCAAATCATGTAAATCACAATAATCAGAGTTCAGACTCTGAGGAAATGTCCTGAACTGTGATTAGTGTGATTAGGATGATAGACTATGATTAAACTGAATTTCAATCATGCAAATCATGTAAATCACAATAATCAGAGTTCAGACTCTGAGGAAATGTCTTGAACTGTGATTTGTATGATTAGGATGATAGACTATGATTAAACTGAATTTCAATC
>JAAYIG010000191.1 GCA_012523595.1 Fibrobacter sp. | reverse complement strand
TTCTCCCCTAAACCCTCAACCCTGAGTCCAAAACATATGCAGATCTTCTACGCCAGAACAACTCAACAGCTCTGGGCCGATCTGGGAACAGACGAACAGGGGTTAACCAATGCTGACGCCCTGAAACGTCTGTCCCAATACGGCCCCAATCAAATCGAAGAAAAAAAAGGCAAATCCCCTGTCTTTATTTTTCTGGGTCAGTTCAAAGATACTCTTGTTCTGATTCTTATAGCCGCCGCAATTGTAGCATTTCTCATTAAAGAATATATCGATACCACAGTTATAATGACTGTAATCATTATCAATGCGATAGTGGGTTTCATCCAGGAGTACAGGGCCGATAAAGCTATTCAGGCTCTTAAAAGGATGGCTGCCACAAAGGCTACGGTTGTACGTGAGGGAAAAGAGCAGAGAATTGATGCCTCAGAGATTGTGCCAGGAGATATAATCGGACTCTCATCAGGGAATAAGGTACCGGCTGATTTGCGCATATTTAAGCAGAGGGAACTGCAGATCGACGAATCGCTTCTTACCGGAGAATCAAACCCAATTCACAAAAATGAGAAACCTCTTCCTGAGAAAATCCTTCCTGTAGCAGATCAGACAAATACGGCCTTTATGGGAACGGTTGTCACCCATGGCAAAGGCAAAGGAGTTGTAGTTGCAACCGGGAAATTTACTGAACTGGGTAAAATTTCCAGGGATGTCGAACAGACGAAAAAGGAAGCGACACCGCTTGAAAATCGTCTGGCGAAGTTTTCAAAAATGGTTGGAGTAGTTTCGCTTTTTCTGGCGTTTCTTGTTTTTCTGGGAGGTGTAATTACAGGTCGTGATGCTCTGGAGATGGTTCTTTTTGCAATCAGTATGTCTGTGGCAGTTATCCCGGAAGGTCTTCCGATAGTTATTACGATCACGATGGCTGTAGGCTTGAGCAGAATGGCCGAAAAAAACGCCATCATAAGAAAGCTCATGGCAGCGGAAACCCTGGGAAGCTGTAATTATATCTGTTCAGACAAGACCGGTACCATCACTGAGAACCGGATGAGTGTGGTTAAGGCTTTTACAAATGACAAGGAATTCATATTCAAGGGCAGCGGGTATAATCCAGAAGGAGAAATAATACTCGATGGAGCAGTCAATCCAAAGGATAAGGATCTCGAACTGCTGTTGTTGACAGGTGCATTGTGCAACAACTCCGTGTTCTATGAGGAAAACGGGGAATGGCATGTAGATGGATCGCCTACGGAAGGGGCTCTGAAAGTTGCGGCAAAAAGATACGGAATAGATCTGGAGAAAAGTGAGTACCAGTATGAGTTGCTCGATGAGATTCCGTTTAGTTCACAGCGTAAATACATGGCAATGCTCTACCGCAAAAACGGAGCCTGTTTTCTTCTGGTGAAAGGGGCACCTGAAAAAATACTGAAGTTTTCAGGAGAGGAAAAAAACTATAAACTTGCCTCCAGGGCTGCTCACATGGCTGATGAGGGTTTGCGGGTGTTAGGATTTGCTGTAAAGCATTATCGTATATGCCCGGATGAGATCGATATCGAAAGTGAAGTAAATTCAGGGCTGAGGTTTGCAGGCTTTCAGGCTATCACCGATCCTCCGCGTCAAAGTGCGATAGAGGCGATAAAAGATGCGCAGAGTGCGGGATTGAGGGTTGTCATGATAACCGGAGATCACCAGATCACAGCCAGATCTATTGCCAGGCAGATAGGGATACTTAAAAAAGATGATCTGGTACTTACTGGTCAGGAACTCGATTCTCATGACAGTGACTACATAAAACAGAATATCAGCAGAGTATCAGTTTTTGCCAGAGTTGCACCTCATCACAAGCTCTCAATTGTGGATATACTCCAGCAGAAAGGCAATGTAGTTGCAGTAACCGGAGATGGTGTAAATGACGCGCCTGCGCTCAAGAAAGCGGATATTGGTGTGGCAATGGGAAAGACAGGTACCGATGTAGCGAGGGAAGCTGCGGATATGGTGCTCAAGGATGACAATTTCGCCTCCATATTTGAAGCTGTCAAGGTCGGAAGAGTCATTTTCGATAATATCCGTAAAGTAACCTATTTTCTTCTTTCATCCAGCGCTGGAATAGCAGGAGCAATAATTGGGGCTCTGATGATGGGATTGGAGCTTCCATTCCTTGCAACCCAGGTATTATGGATAAACCTCGTCACAAACGGGCTGCAGGATGTTGCACTGGCTTATGAGCCAGGTGAACAGGACATCCATCTCAGGCCGCCACGAAACCCCTCAGAAAACATCATTAACAGCGTTTTTCTTGTCAGGATAATATTTGGAGGAATTGTGATTGCTGTGGGTACTCTTATCCTATATTTCTACTACCTGCAGACAAATTCTTTATCCTACGCCCGCTCTACAGCACTCAACACAATTGTCTTTTTTCAATTTTTCCAGGGATGGAACTCAAGATCCATGAACAGATCGGTCTTCTCGATTCCCTTCTTTTCCAACAAATTCCTTCTTATCAGTCTTTTGCTTTCCCTTGCAGCCCAGATTGCTGCGTTCCACTGGTATCCGCTTCAGTATATCCTGAAAACAGAATCTCTGAGCATTGTAACCTGGTTTCAGACAGCAGCAATCGGGGCAATAATAATCCTGGTAGTCGAGATTGATAAATTCAAGAGATCCCGGCGAAAAAGAATCATTTGACAGAATCGATCATAGAAGACATCTGCTTCCCGGCTCTGGGAGATTTCCCCCGTGAGCAGAGTGATGCTCTTGCGTAATTGATCTTATCGCTGAATACATTCCTCTTGAAATCTGATGTCCAATTCTTAAAAGTGATCCATCCGCCAAATCGCAATACCGAGTTTCTCCATCTTCTATACCAGAGTTTCCATCCGAGTTTGATATCGTGCAGAAAGAAAATCATAGATGAAAATGAGAATATGTTCAGAATTATCCACAAGATGTTTTTGAAGCGGTAAAATCCGCCTGTAATCTTCTGAGATGCACTCTGAAGCTGTACAGGAGAAAAAGGTGGATCAGGTTCAAAAAGAGGAAAATTCCCGTCGTAATACTCCCATCCGACAACACTGTTGTCATAAACCCTGTTATTTTCCTGTAATCTTTTACGCAGTTCAGTGCCTGGAAGGGGAACAGGAAGAAGAACCTGGATGGTGTCCAGACGTGCTTTTTTTATAAATTCCCGGAAGACTTTAACACGTTCCTTCATGGGGATCTCATCTTTACCCTGCGGTTTTTCCAGTGACGGATAGCCGAAGATAAACATACCATGAATAAAAAAGCCATGCTTTCTGTAAGCTTTGACTAGAGAAACCATCTCCTGTTGGCGGAGATGTTTGTTCATCGTCTCGAGATCCTCCCGTACCGGAGACTCAAAGCCAATGGCAACTGTATTAATGCCAGCATTTCTCATAGCGGTAAGCAACTCGGAATCATGTCCCTTATCGAGTCGTATCTGGGCTGTAAAATCCAGCTTGAGCCCCAGTCTTTCTTTGTAGTCAGCAAGCATGCGGCAGAATCGCAGCGTCTCTTCCCTTTGTTGCCCGAAAAGATCGTCTACAATGAAAAATTTCCTGGCTTTGCGGGTCTCAGCAAGCCTTGAGATCTGGCTCATCAGTCTTTCAGGAGGAGACGGCCTGGGTCTTCCCTTGACAGTACAGAACTCGCATTCCATACCGCACCCTCTGATCCGCTCTACCGGGTAAAGGCTGATTTTCGCATGGTGAACAAGAGAGAAATCAGGGAGCGGGAAAGAAGAAAAATCAACGATAGGATCTCTGTATCCAGTGTTGACAATCTTTCCGTCCTGAAGGAATGCTATCCCTTTCACCTCTTCAAGTGGCTTTCCGGAATCAAAAGCAGCAAGCAGTTCACTGATTGTTACTTCCCCTTCACCAAGCACTACGACATCGATCCCTGAATTGAGTGCTTCCTGAAGAGTTTCATCATTGAAATGCTGTCCACCGGCGATGGTGACAATACCCATTTCTTTGCAGATCTTTGCGATGCTGTAAAGACGTGGTATGGTGCTTGTGAGTCCGCCGTAAAATCCAACAACATCCGCTTTGCGGAGGCTCTGAAGTGACCTGTGGTCAACACTGCCGTCAGGCAGGCGCAGGGAGTTACGATGAAAACTGTTCTCATCGATGATTTCCGCGCTCCAGGAATCCATTCTGTCTACAATAGTTGCGACACACACAGGTCCCAGAGCTGTGGTTGTACTTGCAATATGTGAGTAGATATTAAAAGCAGGATATGCGGGAATAATGAACCTGAAGTAGTGGGCTACTCCAGGTTCAAGCTTTATAGATGTCGGTGTTCTTACCAGTTGTTCCTTCTTCCCCCGTCTCTTCCGCCACGGCCGCCACGGTTATAACCACCATGTCCACCACCACCGGACCTTGGACGTTCCTGAGCAACATCAACCTTGATATTCCTTCCTTCAAAGCTGTAGTTGTTCAGTTCGGCTATTGCAGTGTCTGCATTCTCCATTTCCACAAATGCGAACCCGCGGGGTCTCCCGGTCATCTGATCGGTAGGGATCTTCACAGATATTACCTCTCCGTACTGGGAAAAAAGTGCCCTGATAGATTCTTCCGAACTGGAAAACGGAAGATTTCCGACAAAAAGTTTCTTAGGCATAAGCCCTCCTGTAAAAGAATAGTGTGTTGAGAAAAGAACCTGGCTTATGCACATCCCAGAACGATTTTTCAGAGTAGATAACAACCCCCTCCGAAATGGATTATGCTTGGAACAGTGAAGGCCAGAGAGATTAAGAGAAAAATGATCGAAAAGTCCTTGTTCTTGAAATATCCGGGTCAGTACTGATGCGAGATGATCCCTTGGATTTGTGAGGATGTCCGCGTTTATAACCAGATATGCTGAGAATTTTACAATTCGCGGAGCAGACTCGAAAATTAATATACTTTCTTACATAATCAAAATTCAATCATAAAAATTACGATTTTTCCATCTGTTTATTTCCAGTTTTCACCTGTTTCTTTTTTTTGGGGATTCCCATGAATTAACCACTCCCCCATCCCCTGCCTCCAATACTCAACTAAGCCATTGATTCTAAAGAAATTGTATACTATAATTTATCTACATAAATAATTCTCCAAAAGATAGGTTACCTGATCCATATATGTCTGAACAAACCATCCCAACCTATATCTCCATCGTTATACCGTCATACAATGAGGCTGAGAGTCTTCCAAAACTGATTGAAGAAATCAGGGAAGTGATGGAAGCAAAAAAGTACAGCTATGAAATAATTATCATCGATGACGGTTCGACAGATAATACCCGGGAACTGCTTGACAGCATTTCTGCCTCGGATAAGAACTGTAAAGTGATTCACTTCAGGAGAAACTCAGGGCAGACCGCGGCAATGATGGCAGGGATAGATCATTGCAGGGGTGATATAATCATACCTATCGACGCGGATCTGCAGAATGACCCTGCGGATATCCCTTTACTTATTGATAAGCTTAACGAAGGGTATGATGTCTGCTCGGGGTGGAGAGTAAACCGCAAAGACAATACAATCCTGCGCACCTTCCCAAGTGTAATCGCCAACTTTTTCATCCGGTTAATATCTGGTGTAAAGCTCAATGACTACGGATGCACCCTTAAGGCATATCGACGTGAAATAATGCAGGATATTCGCCTTTACGGAGAGATGCACAGGTTTGTTCCGATTTACGCAAGCTGGAACGGAGCCAGAGTAACACAGATCCCGGTAAATCACCGCCCAAGACAGTATGGGAAATCAAAATACGGTCTGAAAAGAACTGTAAAGGTAGCACTTGACCTTGTTGTTGTAAAATTCATCCAGGCTTATTTCCAGAAGCCAATCTATGTCTTCGGTGGATTCGGCCTTTTCAGTTTTCTTCTGTCTTTGCTTACATTCGGGGGAATGGTCTATTTCAAATATTTCGGCGGGAAGAGTTTTATTCAGACTCCATTACCACTTCTGGCGATATTATTCCTGCTAATCGGTGTCATCTCCATTTTTATGGGCCTTCTGGCGCAGATAAACATGATGACCTACTATGAATCTCAGGGCAGGAAATCCTACCAGATTGCTTACACCAGGAACCTGGAGCATCTTTCCTGATGTGCGGAATATGCGGATTCGCTGGGTCCGGAAATATCCAGGATCTGCGGAACATGAACAAAGCCCTTTCCCACAGAGGACCTGATGCGGAAGGGTACTGGGATGATCCGGAAAAAGGAGTTTACATTGCACACAAGCGGCTGTCTGTACTTGACATTGAGTGCGGATCACAGCCGATGTGGACAGTGGATGGATCTCTGGGGATCACTTTTAACGGAGAAATCTACAATCACCTGGAACTCAGAGAAGTCCTTCAGAAATCAGGCCATCGGTTCCTGAGCCACCACTCAGACACTGAAGTACTACTTCACGGATACAGGGAGTGGGGCCCGCAACTCCCCTCAAAACTCAATGGAATGTGGGCATTTGCGATCTATGATAAGGAGCAAAATCGTATCTTCTTAAGCAGAGACAGATTCGGGAAAAAACCTCTCTATTACACATTAAGTTCCGGTACTTTCATTTTTTCTTCAGAACTGAGTTCCCTTCGAAGACATTCTCTTTTCAAGAGTACCATATCAGATCTTTCACTCAAGAAATATTTCGCCTATGGGTATATCCCTGCCCCAAACTCAATTTACAAATCAGTTTACAAGCTGCCGGGGGGATGCAATCTTATCTTTTATATATCAGACAGGAAAATCTCGCTCAGCCGGTACTGGGAATTTAACCTCGAACCTTTTGAGAGCGTACCGGCAGGTGGAGAGGAAGTCTGGTGTGAACAGTTACGTGATCTTATATGCAAAGCAGTCAGACGGCGTCTTGTTTCCGATGTACCTTTAGGTGTTTTTCTCAGCGGTGGAATCGACTCATCATCGGTAGCTTCATTCGCCTCCCGGTATACAGCCGGAGAAAGCCTGAAAACTTTTTCGATCGGGTTTAAGGAGCCAAGTTTTGACGAATCAAAACATGCTGAATTCGCAGCAGGCCTGATCAAATCCCGGCACTACCACAGTACACTCTCATTGGAAACCGCAAAAAGCCTTCTGGAAAGCATAATCGACAGGCTTGATGAACCGATGGGAGACAGCTCTTTACTACCGACTTTTCTTCTATGCCAGGAAACAAGAAAACATGTGACTGTAGCTCTTGGAGGAGATGGTGCTGATGAGCTGTTTGCCGGTTATGATCCTTTCAGAGCTTTGAGAAAAGCAGAATCTTATTCAAAGCTTATCCCGGGAGTACTGCACAAAGGGATTCTTATGGCAGTGCAGAGACTTCCTGTATCTCATGTAAACATGAGCCTGGATTTCAAACTGAAAAGGACACTGAGAGGAATCTCTTACGACAAAAAGCTCTGGAATCCGGTCTGGATGGGTCCTCTTGACCCTTACGGTATCGAGGACTTATTCAGGGAGAAAGCAGATATAGAAGAGATCTATTCCGAGGCTATCGAGTGCTGGGATTCCTGCAGACTCAACAGCTTGATTGACAGGACACTTCAGTTTTTTACAAGATTGTACCTGCAAGATGACATTCTGGTAAAGATAGATCGTGCAAGCATGATGAATTCTCTTGAGGTAAGAACTCCATACCTCGATATCGATCTGGTTGATTTTGTAAGGAAAATTCCGGGCAGTTATAAATACCGCAACGGAGAAACCAAGTACATTTTAAAGAAAGCACTGGAACCTGTATTACCCAGAGAGATCATTCACAGGAAGAAAAAGGGATTTGGTGTACCTGTCGGCAAATGGTTCCAGAAAGAGTTACTCTGTCTGGAAAACAGTAATTCCTTACCACAACTGAAAAGCGGATTTATCAGTAAGCAATCAAGTGATCATATCGATGGTCGTGCAGACAACAGAGGATTTCTCTGGAACATGTGGGTGCTTGAGAAATATCTGAAAAAAAACCTTATGTAGAATTCCTTATTACTCCAATGCAGAATTGTGTTTCTGAGATCATTTTCTCAGGAACATTTACTGAAAATCAATTGCATCCGCATTTCGCACATGTGATTCAGTCGCTTTTCCTCTTGTATCGAAAAGACCAAAAGCATACAAACCAAAGCCGCTTAATGCACCAATCAACTGTATTGAGTACATGGTCAGTGATAATGCAACTGCATTCTCAACAGAAACTGACAAAATTGCCAGTAATACCACATACCCTCCCTCCCTGATCCCCAATCCGCCAACAGATACAGGAAATAACATCGCTACAGATACAATACCTCCGATCCAGCACCAGTCTGTAAAGGAGACAGAGGGAATGAGTGCTTTGGCTACTGCATATATTTTTACTATCGATAGTAACTGAAAAAAGAGAGAAAGTAAAAAAGAGGTACTTACCCGTGGTAAACTGCTGCCGGATTGACGCAAAGAGGTCATGAACCTGATTACAAGAGATACTAATCCCCTTTTGACAGTTTCTAAGGGAACTTCAAACTTTTTAACCATCACAATCTGAATCAATCCAAAGACAAATATACCACACATAATTACAAGGACAACTGTCCTGATGAAAGGAATAGTACTGCCGTATTCTGATCTCCACATGGCTGCATTAATCAACACCATCAAAGCTGCAAGGCCGATTATACGATCAATTATCACACTGGCAGCAGAGTTTCCTAAGCTGATTCCATATTTTTTAAGCCCATATACCTTTATCACATCCCCGCCAACCTGACCAGGAATTACAGATGCAAAGAACTGTGAAATGAATGTCCATCTAAGCATGAGGGGAAACGGTGCATTTCTTACCAATATGCTCCATTTTAAAGCAGAAAGTGCCTGTGAGACAAAATATAACAACACGGCAAGCAGATAATTGACAGCAGGGACATCCTTTATGGTTCGGCCTATTGCTGCCGTATCCACTTTGTTGAACAGGTAAATCAGCAGGAATATTGATATACCATAAGTAAGGAATATCCTCAAGATAAGACGAAAGACTTTGTTATTCCTCACCACTTTACCTTTCATCCTCAGGAACCTTATGTCTGTAAAATCTGCATTATGCATTTTTTGATTACAGCATCATTCAGGCTTATTACTCTTTGTATATTATCCAATTTTTGTTTCTCTTGCAGGAGAGATCGTACCTTAACCACAAGTTCCTCAGGAGAGTCTTTAAATGTGTCCAGATCGACAACCCAATCCCCAAGACCCAGATCCGAAAAAATATCCCTGCCCTTGAGTGTATAACTCAGATTGATGGCCGGAACTCCGCACCTGAGTGCAAGAAGTGTAGAATGCAGTCTCATTCCAACCATAATGTCACATGAACTTATTCCATTACAAAACTCTTCCAGGGTGGCAGATGTGTCAAAAGCTCTATTCCCTTCCCTACTGTATCTCTGATCTTTATCAGGTACTTTTCCTCACTCTCCCACGGATCAATCCCTGCCTCATACATCGAGAAAAGCAGAATACGGGCATTGTATTCTTTAATCATTCTACTGCAGAAAGTTATCCCGGCTGAGACAATCTTCTCCATATCCGCTACCCCACGGCTTTCATAAGATTTACGGTCATATTTGTAGGGAAGCAGACTGGAAGAAAAGTGGTACCATCGTCTGATATTGAAGCCGATCAGTGGAGATCGCTGTCCGGAGATATCCTTTGGATACAATGCTCTGTCTGAACCCAGCACTTCAGAAAATGATGATGTAAAAATCGCATCGTATCCCTGTAACAGTTTTGCCTCAGGATTGTTGAGGAGAGAAGATTGTGGGTCCGGCTGTCACGTGTAATGAAGAGATCTGTCAAGGAGAGTATCAGACGTGTCAAAAAGACACCCGATTTTCTGTTGATAGGACCGGCACCCTGATTGAGAACATAAATTTTTTTTCCCAGGATCCTGTAGTAAAGGAAAAGTAAAAAAGTATGCAACAGCTTTAAAAGACTGGAGTCATCCTGAAGATCGAGGCCGCATGTCCATATTATTGCATCACAGTCCAAAAGCACCCTCAGTCCTGCCCGCGATGGGAGAAAATTATAAAGCTTTCCGCAGGGGACAGCAGTGTATCCTGATGGAAAGATTTCTTCTTTCCGTCTGCAGGATACGACAATATCCAAAACGCCCTCTTTTCTGAATGTAAGCAGAACCCCCAGCCTGCTGGCGATGTCGCCTCTGTTCCCGTTTAAAACTCTGGGACAGAAAATTTTCATATTTCCGTTATACTCCCTGTTGCCTTTTTACAAACTGTATGAATTCTCTCCTGTAGTAAACCATAGAATCAATTTCACTCTTTTCCTTTATGGCTCATTCCTGTATTGATCCGGAAATTGTGTTTCTCAAGATCACTGCCCCTGAATATCCATGCTGAAATCAAGCCACGGTAGCTTATCTTATCAAAAGCAGGAACACCGGATGGAAGTTCATCAAAAGATTGAGCTACACCCATCCGGTTAAATATGTAAAAGTCATTTTCTGTGTATCTCAGGTCTGATGTCTCATCGATAATAAAGAGAGACGCGTCATTGTTCTTAAGCAGCCATTCTCCAAGGTAGTTATGATAAATGTTAATGCCGGAAAGGGTGGGATTACTATCCTTATAATATTTAAGCAATTTCTTTCCGCTCATAGCGACCTCTTCCCCCCACCCCATCCATGATGGATTCAGAACAGCTTTTGAAAAACTGCTGTTATATGAGGAGGGATAATTCGACCACAAAGGTCTGAATGGTCCATAAAGCGGCCTGAAAGGAAAGATTTCAATGAGAAGAAAAACAACAGAAGCTGCAAGTGCCACTCTGGTTCTAAAGTTAAATTCGGAAAGCCTGTAAAAATCAACCACCATTTTTAATACAACAAAAAGGATAAAGACATTGAAGTAACGATTGCTCACAGGAATTTTCAGAGTACTATAGATAAGAGGTACCAGTAAGGAAATGGTAAAAAACAGTTCCAGTCCCAGGACAGGCTTTATCTTTTGTTTAGAAACAAAGAAAAGATTAAATGCAGCAAGAACTATGAATATGGAAGGAATAGAATTGAAAAACACTGCATAGGCCCATCCCATTGAACTGAAAAAGTGGGATACAGGAGAGAATGCGCCAAAATGAATATAGGTTTTGTTGAATTCAGCGCCTTTAAGCTCACCAGGAAGCAAAGGGTGTACAGGTCCGAGGTAAGCATTGACAGTATATGTTCCGATGATCCCGGCAAGAAACAATAACATGAACAGGATATAGTTTATTAAGGAAACTGCTGCCAGTCTCTTTTGAATGGAATAGTAAAGAGCCTCCCTTGAACAAACCATTCTGTAAATCAGTGCAATTACAAAGGTTGATAGAACTGCACACAAAAAAACCAGCATTGGGACTAACAAATAGTAACCGGCAAAAGTGCTCTTTGTCAGTTTAAATACACTGAATCCTGCCATTCTTAGAAGAGGCCAGAATGCAGAGGCAAAGGGATAGAAAATGTCAAAAGGATTGGCTTGCGGCATCCCTTTAGTATTTACAAGTGCTACCACCAGGTATGAGAAGAGAAATACGGAAACAGCCGCAAGTACAGCTTTACATGATGCCAGCGTGCCGTTTCTCAGCAATGAGGAGAATGATCTGTCTGAATTCTGAAATGCAACGATGAACGGCACAATGCAGATGCTGACATATAGAAATGGTGACGCAATAAGCTTTTCCTGAGCAGCAAAAGCCATGAGTACAACACTTAAATACAGCAGAGAGGTCTTCTTCTCTTTCCATCCGGTTAATAGTAGAAAGATTGCAGACACACAACCTGACATTGAAAGTGAATCGTAATTCAGGATTTTCTGAGCCAGTAAGACTACCGGAAGAAACACTATGCTGTAAAAAACCATAAGAAAAAAGAAAACAAAGCTCTTCTCTCTGTCCGAAATGCGCCTGATAAGATCAATTAAGAACAGTATCAGAATAAACCCGATCAGCCAATGCAGAGATTTTGCAAAAATCGCCATTATATCGAGGGAAAAACCTGTGACTTTCTTAAGAAAAAACAGAGGGAGTCCAACTGAAAGATCAGTTGTTCTAAATGCCCCACTGTTCCAGTTAAACAGGGAATCATTTGCCAGATTGACCGGTTCGTATACAATGTACGACTCATCACAAGTAAGAATCGAGTTCATTGAGTCGACAGAAAAATAGAGTGCAGGAATAGATAAAAACGTGATAAGAACTATTGACCGGAGAGGCATTTTTCTGATTAATAAATAGCCGGTCAGAAGGATTAAAGCGGAAATAATTGTGAAAAACTCAGCAAGAACAGTCATAGCTCAACCCTGGAATCCTTCACCGATCTTCTCAGTACCTCCTCATACATTGTGACAATTCTCTCCCAATCGTAATTTTCTGAAGCACGTCGATTGTTCTCTTTAATCTCCTCGAGCATTTCGCTGTTTTCCAATAGCATTTTCATCTTGGCAGCCAGAGAATCTGCACTGAACACATCACAGAGAAAACCATTTACCCCATCGGTTATCAAATCTCTAAGAGGTTCAATATCACTTCCAAGAACAGCAAGTCCCAGAGCCATCCCATTAAGAACTGCTACAGGCATCCCCTCCACAAGCGATGGTATCAGAAGTATATCACAGGATGCCGATATTTTTTCAGCTTCTGAGGGCTCAACCCAGCCATGGAAAAAAGTCCTGTCATTTAAATCATATTCGTCAATTTTACTTCTGACATCAGCCATTAACTGTCCATCACCGACAAAGTGCATTTCCCACTCATAATCTCTTGTAACTCTCAGCAGCTCGCAGATCAGCAGGACATTTTTCTGTGGATTGAACCTTCCACTGAACACCAGTTTAACCGGCTTTCCCGCTTTTTTTCCCTGACAGGAAAGCTGTTGAGCAGACTTTAAATCGATGCCGTTTGGAATTACCACAACAGGTACATCATAGGTTTTCAAGGCCATATTCCTGACAAATCCGCTGACAGTGGTAACTGCCCGGGCTTTTTTCCAAATAGCGTATGTGAATGGCTTGAAAAAGAAGAATAATCTGTCAGTCTGATCCGGAATGCATCCGGGCACATCCCCCAGATGAGCCGTAAGGATATATGGTGTCCGGGTCAGTATGCTTACAAGGTATGCGAGGGCACCGCTTGGCACTGCAAAATGTGCATGAATCAGATCCGGCTTCCATCTCAGGCACATCATAACAGCCGGAATTATCCCAGCAATAATGTACCCTGCCATTCCAAAAACACCGCATCTGTCCGGTTTTCTGCGGAATGAGAATATCCGCTTAACTTTTACATTTCCGTACTCTTCAAATGCAGGTATTCCCCTGCATCGGGATGTCAGTACCCGGACCTCATGTCCGCGTGATCCAAGACGAATTGCGATCTGTTCAGATACCCTCCCGCCTCCCCCGCCTATGGGAGGATATTCATAGTTCAATACCAGTGTTTTCATTTTACACTTCCGGACTTACCTTGCCAGAATTCTTTGAAACAATATACCCCTATTATGCCATGAATTCTACTGTGTGAAAATGATTATATCTTTCTCGCTATGATGCTACAGAGGACAACATCCAGCATAGGATCATCACGATCATAATCTCTTGAAATGAATTTTTTTACTTTCCCGAAATTTACCGGATCCCTGACAATATCATATGCCTCAGCATTAAAACCGGCTTCCCTGAGCATACAGAGATGATCCTTAAGCACCCATCCGGGAAGATTCCCCGGATTGAGCCATCTGTTCCACGTCTTTTTGGAGAAAAGAAGCTTATGAAAAGGATATTTGAAAAAATGATCCCGGTAATCGACATGATGCAGCATAATTCCGCTTTGGTCCAATATTTCATGCAGTGCTCTGAACAATTCATACGGTGCTTCAACATGCTCCAATACAGAATGTGAAAGGATCACATCTATCCCACCCTCCGGCAACCCTTCAAGGCTTTCGATTCTCTTTACACTTCCGGAAATTCTGTACGGATCGACACCATATTTTTCAGAAATCAATAAAAGCAGCTTTTGATCGGTTTTTGAATCATACCTGGCATAGGGCTCGTATGCATATACCATGGCAGAACCTCTGGCAACAAGTTCATATGCAGCGGAATTGGTAACTCCAGGCCCCAGTTCAAGAACACACTTGCCACTCAGAGTCAAACCATGCCCCCTGGCATACAACTCATATCTGTCCACAATCAAATGCGGGCAGTACTGATTGGAGTTTTGCTGATAGAGAGGAATAATAGTGCCATATTTCACCAGGCAGTTGTCAGAGAAAAGAAAACGCCTGAGTAAACGCAAAAAGATATACTCTGCTTTCGAAAAAAACACGATTCAATCCTGCAGTCGACAATATATGGTTAATTTAACTTTTATTATCATCGTTCTTGTTCGGGGTAGGAATCGGAATCGGTATCGGAATCGAAACATTTTGTTTTTACCTGTCCAGCTCCATTAACGCCACTGATGCTTTGGATATCGTCTGGAAAGACTTTTCTTCAGTTCCGGATAATGGACTTTCCAGAAATTCTCCAGATCCTCAGTGACTTGAACCGGTCTCATATTCGGTGCTAAAATCTCCACCTTAACCGCTACCCTGCCATTTGCCACACGCGGTGATGAATTCATATCAAATAATTCCTGTATACGAGCTCTTATCACAGGTGCAGATCCTGCCTTGTAGGTTATCCTGAGTTTTCTACCGGCTTTATTTAATACAAACTGAGGCGCAGCAGTTTCGATTATTCTCTGCTGCTCATGTGACAGCAGTGATTTTACAATATGCAGAACCGGTTTATCCTTGACTTTTGAATAGCGGGATTCATCTTTACAGAGTTCATGCACAATCAAACCGTAATCTTCATCACCGAAACCCGGAAATCCCATTTCCGGAAAAATCTCACCTAACCATCGGCAGCGCATTATATAATCCTGCACCTCATTGTCCCATCCTGCAAGAGGCAGTTTTCTCTTGATAATATTCTCAGCCAGAAACTCTCCCGCTTTTTCAGGATCAGCATTCTGGTCGACCTTTTCATCGATTGTAACCCCCAGACAAACTGTTCTGGTCCGGGATTCAACCGCCTGATTAATGCTGTTCCATACCAGTTCAGTTTCTATTACAATATCATCCGGGAACAGCTCCTCAAGCCACTCCTCCCTGACTCCGCACGCAAGTGTCAATACGGTCCGGGGTGTGGACTGGCTTTTTGATTTCAGTTCATTTATAGATGCGGCAACCAGAAGACGCGATCCTCTGGCCAGGCTCTCTTTGCTCAGTTCACCTCTGCGATTATTACTCAGTTCGCATAATAGTGTTCCCTGATCTCTTCTCCTGGCAAGCCTGTCCGAATATGCCGCAAGTATTGCGACAGAAAGAGGCTGTGAACCAGATACCATATTGCGGGTGTGCATCCCCTTTTTCCTGCATATCTGCAGAAAGTAAGCCTCTGTACGCAATATCTGCTGTACCGATGAAATGTTGACATTCCATTTTCTGCACAACCCGGGATCAAACCCTGATTCCGCAACTCTGTTAATCACATACTCCATCAGCGCGAAATCAGATCCTTCACATTGTTTAAGAATTTCATCCGGTACATCAGGAATCCCGGAAAAAGCAGGTCTCTCCGAGAGAATCGCACAGGCAAGCGCACCCTTTCTGACAACACCCCTGTTATATGATTCAAGCAGCAGCGCAGCCAGACGCGGGTGCATGGGGAACTCTCCGAGTCTTTTCCCCTTTTCAGTAATCTTTCCCTCTTTGTCAATAGCATCAATCTGCTTGAGAAATTCAGTAGCGGCTTTTATCGATTGGTCCTCCGGAGATTCTATCCAGGGAAAGGAAACGGGGTCAGCAAACCCAAGCATTTTTAGTTGCAAAACTGTTTCTGCCAAATCAACCCTGAATATTTCAGGCTGTGTTCTCCGGGAACGGGATCTCTGGTCAGTTTGACTCCATAAGCGTATACAGATCCCCGGAGCTTCCCTTCCAGCCCTTCCTGAGCGCTGTGCCGCAGAATCGAGAGCAATTTTCTCTACATACAAAGTATTGAAACCACGCACAGGATCATAGCGATTGATCCTTGCAAGTCCACTGTCAATCACATGGCGTACACCGGGAATGGTCAGTGATGTCTCCGCGATATTGGTAGCGACTATGATTTTTCTTCTGGTACGCTGCTCCATCACCTGACGCTGGCGATCAGAGGGAAGATCCCCGTAAAGCATCGATATATCAACAGGTTCTCCGAATCTCACCTCCTGAAGAGACGAAACAGTTTTTCGTATTTCGTAAACACCTGGCATGAAGACAAGAATATCTCCCTCAGCACCGCTTTTCACCAGTTGAAAAGCGGCTCCCGCAGCCAGCTCCCATGGTTTCCCCTGTTCACCCGGAAAGTATTGAATTGACACAGGAAAAGTCCAGCCCTCTGAATTGATAACCGATGCCCCGGGCAGGTATTCAACGATCGGTCCGGTTTCAAGAGTAGCTGACATCACCACCAGTTTCAGATCCGGTCTTGATGATTCCTGAAGGTTGCGTATCAGGGCAAGCCCCAGATCTACTGTCAGGCTGCGCTCATGAAACTCATCAAAAATCACGACCGAAACGCCTGAGAGATTCCTGTCAGAGAGCAGCATTCTCGGAAGAATTCCTTCGGTTATAAACCTAACCCTGGTGCTCTCACTTGTAACCGTCTCGAACCTTGTCTGAAACCCGATTTCCTGTCCCGGTTCGCTTCCCCGCTCGAAAGCTACCCTTGTTGCAAGCATCCTGGCAGCCAGTCTTCGCGGCTGAAGCACGAGAATCGTACCATCAACATTTCCTGAATCCAGCAATATCTGAGGAACCTGGGTTGATTTTCCGGAACCGGTCGGGGCTTTTATAATAAGACGGTTACCATTCTCCAGTGCGCCGATTATTCTATCACGATACTCCAGAATGGGTAAAGACATTCATTACAACCCTTCGGGGAACATTTGTGCAGATTGTATAAAAATAGCACCTGCTTGAGCAATGCTACAAGTGATAGAAATACTCATCCCGGGTAGTTCTTTAAAAACTTTATTCCCGCAGCCTTTAAATCAACAGCTCTGAAAACCCATGCTTTTATTACCCCGCGGTCATGAATAGTGAACAGAGGTTTTATCTCCGAAGGGAAAGGTATAAAAGAGAAGGTTGTTCCCGACCTGCTGAATATGTAAAAATCACACTTATCATAACTGTAATCATCGAAACCATATCTGATAAAGACAAGATCCACATTTTCTGGTTTTCGCAGCCAGGATCCGGAGTAATTGTGGAAAATGCGGATACGATTTTCAGCACCACACTCATTTTGATATTCCCTGACAATTTTCTTCCCGGCAAGTATCACTTCCTCGCCCCACCCGGTACACCAGGGAGGAACCTGACCATAAGCAGGGCTGTTGTTGAAATCCTCAGACATATTTGACCAGAGAGGTCTGAATGTCACAGGAACTGGACTGAACGGCAATACCTCTATCAATAGCAAAAGGAATCCTGCTATGACAGCAAATTTTTGAATTGCAGGTCTCGATTTCAATGAAGCAATGTCAATGATACCAGCTATAAGGAACATGCAAAGTAACAGGTTTATGTACCGCGGAAGAAGCGGAATCTGAAAGACACCAAACAGCAGTATAGCTGCCATGGAAGCGATAGCCAAAAGGTCAACATAAACCCGGTTTGCATTATTTACTGAATTTCTTTTTCTTGTGGTTGATACACTCCAGAAGATAAGTAAACCAAGCAGAATCACAGATGGAAACGCGTTTACAAAAGTTGCACAGGCCCAGGCTACTGAAGCCGCTGTATGGCCGGCGATAGTCTTTGCTCCATAAGAGAAACTGACTCCGTTAAATGTGATCTGTGGCTTGTAAAATCCCTCCGGTACCGGAATAAGCGGGTATACACGTGGCGTTATCAGAAACGTAGCAGCTATACCTGTAATTGTTATCATCACAAGGAGTCCGGCTTTCAAAAACCTGAGTGATGAGACCAGGCGATCAGTCTGCAATGCTGGAGTATTGTTGTGGAGTTTACCTGCAATATATCTGTACAGCATGGAGAAAACTGCAATGGATACAATAAGAACTAAAACCAATATCCAGAAAAGATAATATTCAAGAGATGAAGAAGGGTTGCGGAGGTTTAATCTTCCATTTATAATTCTTATCAATGGCCACAACGCCGACAGGTACGGCTGAAAAATCATCGCGGCTAAATTATCGACAGGGATATCACCTTTGCGGAAAGCAATTACTATTGAATGTGATACCACAAATACAGCTACTGCTGATGCCACAGAGATTAAAGCTGCTTTAAGCGCTGAAAATATATTTCCTGTCAGTTTTCCCCTGACTACAGTCAGTTTTACAGAAAGCATAAAAGTACAAATAATAAGGACCGGTGATGCGATCAGTTTTTCCTGTGCTGCCAGTGAGGCTATAATCACACTTCCCGCATAGTACTTAACTTTTCCTGAACGCAATCCCTCCCCCAGCATCAATACTGCCAGAACACCGAGACACATCGACAGCAGGTCATAGTTTATCGTATGGAGGGCAAGATTAACTACAGGGAGAATCATGGTTGCATTGAATGCCGATATGTAAAAAAGAAGACGAGAGGATTCAGGTGCAAGCCATTTATGCGATTTATCGGATATTATCGAAATCAGTGCGATACCCCAGAAGCAATGTATGGCTTTTGCGATCACCATCAGGATATCCTGGGTAAATCCCATTACTGCTTTCAATGCAACAAGAATTGGTCCGTTAAGTGCAATCGATGTATGGAACGCCCCCTTTCTCCAGGAGTATTCCAGATTCCCGGTTGGCATATTTACTATTTCATAGATGAGATAAGAATCATCACATGTCAATACCTGTGTTACTGAATTAAGAACAAGCCAGCAAGCCGGAAGAGAGGCAAAAGTGATGATTACAGCCTGAAAAGCAGAGTATCTTCTATACAGAAGCGAAAAGAAGTGTATGATTGTAAGGGCAGCAAGTAAAAACCATTCAAAATCACTCATGGTAACCAAAAAACAGAGAGGTGAACAAAAATCTCACACTGAATGCTGGCGAGAAAACGAGAATATTACCTTCGGTTTATTTCCCCTGTGAACTTATAGTGATTTTAACACATTCAGTATAAATTAGCAACCAGAAAACATGATTTTATCGGATAAACATGTCTTTTGGAATTGAATTTGCTCCTACATATATACTGAAGAAACATTTCCGATTGTTCTATTATCATTAATCAATTTTTAAAACGGAGTCATTATGCGAGTGATGATAATTCATTATGCAGATAAAAACACTGAATCAGGAGTGATACCTGACACAAAGATGTTCGAAGAGATGGGCAGGTTCAATGAGGAGCTTGTTGAGGCAGGAATAATGCTTGATGGTGAGGGATTGCACCCCAGTTCAAAAGGTAAACGGATAAGATTCTCCGGGGAAAAGCGGGAAGTTATCGATGGGCCATTCGGAAGACCTGAATCACTTATTGCCGGATACTGGATCTGGAAAGTAAACTCTATCGACGAGGCTGTTTCATGGGTAAATCGTATCCCAAGTCAGGGCTCCGGAGAATCATTAGTTGAAATACGTCCCATTTACGAGGAACAGGATTTTGGGAAAGAGTTCACACCCGAGCTAAGAGAACAGGAGAGACGTCTCAGGTCGCGAATAGCATATCAGAAACAAAAAGGAAAGCTTCTCAAAGAAAACCCGTATCTCAACTTCAATGGAAACGCCGAAGAGGCATTTATGTTCTATAAATCAATTTTCGGAGGCGAGTTTTCCGCCCTTTTGCGTTTCAAAGACATGCCTCAAGGCCAAACCCCTGTTGCAGAGCAGGAAAAAGAGAGAATACTGCATATCGCCCTGCCAATCGGAGAAGACACAATTCTTATGGGCAGCGATATTTCCGAAAGCATGGGCCAGAAATTAATAACCGGCAACAATATCTATATCTCGTTACAAACCGGAAGCAAAGAGGAAGCAGATCGCCTCTATAATGCTCTCTCTGCAGGAGGTAAAATTGAAATGCCGCTGCAGAAGATGTTCTGGGGAGCATATTTTGCCTCCTTCAGTGATAAATTTGGAGTCCAGTGGATGATTACCTATGAGGAGAAATAAACTAACTTTCTAAAGTCACCCCGTATCACTCTCGTTCGGGATCGGTATCGGCATAGGTATCGGAATTGACAAAAAAGCATCAATTCTGATGCCGATCCTCCCCCTTTAAAAGCTGTTTTAAATCAGGGTAATCAGATTAATCATAGTTTAAAGACAATTCTTCAATCATCTCAATCAATGGTCAACGGTCGGTCACGCTATTCTCAAACCACTTGGAAGACTCTCTCCAAACACTCTGCTCTGCTCCTCTTCGTCAAGACCTCCACCGTTTTCCACCAACTCGATAAAATGTTCAGGAGCATTATAGTTCCTCATGAATTTAACTACATCAGCCCTGAGATTTGCATCGATATCTCTGTAACGATCATCTGTCCTGCGGCAAAGCTGCATAAGAGCAAGATGAACAGTAAGATTAGGTTGACTTGATTTGATCAGACTCGAAATCCACTCTGATACGGTCTCCTGTGATACCAGTTCGTTTAATGGTCCGTACACCGGCACTCTTGCACCAAGCCTCCCAAGTGCCCATATACCAGCTTCTGAAAGCGAATCATTTCGATGAGAGAGTTTCTTTTCCGCAATATCACCAAGTTCTTCCTTCAAAGAAGCAGAGATATGTTCAAGTGATGCAAGCAATCTCCAGATTTCAGCCAGTTCATGCTGTCCGAATTTTGACTCCGATTTTGCTTTTTTCCTGCTCTCCTCTTTGCGATAGTACGACCGTAAAGAAGCGATAAGCGGCTGAACAAGGGCTTTCTGCTGCCCTGATGTCAATCCGCCGGCAATTCTGCGCCAGAATATCCACCACTCAGCCCTGCATGCCTGGTTTCTTCCGTTAATAACGCCTTTCTGCTGCAGCATCCATGTCTGTTTTACTCTCCAGTCGTCAACAGCATATCCATAGCCGGGCCGCAGCGAGAATCCTGTCAGGTTAAGCCACCTTGCTTCGTGCAAAGGATCAACAGCCCTTCCCTGCTCCACTTCCATAAGCACCTCCCAGAAAGATCGCAGGAGTGATGGGGGCCACTGATCCCGGTCCATACCGGACAACTCCTCGAGTCTCTTTACAAGTCCTTGAGGATCGGCTGTTTTCCCATTTACAGGGCAGAATGTCTCTCTTATGCTCTCCCGGCACATCTCCATTGTCCGCTCATCGAGAAAGCCTGCCCTTTCACCAGCCCCGTAATGTACATCTACATCAGTGCGGGTAGCTGAACGTACATCAAACTGAAGCTTCCAGCTCCGGTTTCCAGAGACCTCAGTACACCATAAATCAAGCGTTCCGATCTCTGTAAGTTTCACATGAAGCATGACATCGACACTCTCTGCTTCCATCTTCTTCCCGGACCGAAGCACAGTGCTGATCGGCGGAAGCGCATGGATCTCCAGAGGATCGATGGGGAGCAGTTCTCCGGGCTGATCTGTTGTTCTCTTGCTTGACACATACAATGGGAAAGCCACCGGTTGTCTTATTCGCAGATTGAATACCCGTCCGCTCAGATCAACGCTCTGTCCTTCCTGCAGACCTGCCGGAGCAAGGCACAATGCCTGCAATCCCTCAGGACTCTCCACTCCTATATAGTAGGTACGGGCCAGACCGGCAACTATCCTCACCCCTGCACCCCTGCGCACCACACCGAAATAAGCAGCTCCCCTGGAAACAGCAAGTTCAGGCTTTTCGTTTTTGATAACTACTGGCTCCCAACTCCCCTGAGCACTACTGAACCACTTACGCAAAACATCAAGAATTCGCCCACGAATAGCAGGTGAAGAGAATACTCCACCGTTAAACAGTATTATATCCGGACGGGCCGGGTCGGCCTCGGTTTCTTTTGTAAATTGTGCCGCAGATCTGCGGTGTGAGGTTAGAAAACTGGCAAGATATCTTGTAACAGCGGGATCAGCAGCATAGGGAAGCCCGAATTCCTGAAAACCCGACTGTCTGGCAAGCGGCTTGTCTGAGAGATCAACCAGAGGGAAAAAACCCTCAAGAAGAACCTCAAGCGCTTCATCCAATGTCAACTCTGCCTGTATACTGCCGCCAATAAGAGTTGAACCGGTTCCGGGAATATTTACAACCAGTTTCTCCGGTGGATTCTCTCCCAGAAGGATCTCTTTAGCGGTCTGACAGTTCCTTACAAGTGCTCCGAATTGACGAGGAGTAAGTTTTCCGGCTCCAGTAATCTTTTTTTCTATATAATAAGAAAATGCCAGATCCAGATTGTCTCCGCCAAGTATCAGATGATCTCCAACTGCGATCCGGTAAAACTGAACCGAACCATCAGAATTACCCCTCACCTGAATCAGCGAAAAATCGGTAGTCCCTCCCCCGAGATCACAAATCAGAATCTTCTGACCTGCACTAACCATCTTCTGCCAGTCTTTTGAGTGCTGGTTTATCCAGGCGTAAAAAGCCGCCTGAGGTTCCTCAAGAAGAACAATGCGGGAGAATCCGGCTGAAGCGGCTGCTTTAACAGTCAATTCACGGGCAATCTCGTCAAAAGATGCCGGAACAGTGATAGTGATATCCTGGTCTTCCACAGGATACTCAGGGTAAGCATGGTTCCAGGCATTTCGGATATGCAACAGGTATCTCGATGTCGCCTCTACAGGTGAGATTTTCTCCAGATCGGAAGCAGCATGCCATGGAAGCAGAGGAGCGGTGCGGTCAACACCGGAATGGCTGAGCCATGACTTGGCAGAAGTTACAAGCCTCCCTGGTACCAGAGCACCATGGTCACGTGCAAAAGCCCCTGTGATCACCTTCCTGTCCTGTGTATCCCAGGGCAGCTTTAGCGAACCACTGGAGAATTCCCCTTCAGCCGCCTCATAATGGAATGAGGGGAAAAGAGGAAGCGCGGCAATTTCGCCGGGCGCGGTAATCTGTGTTACAGGAAAATCCTCCACACGGTAGGGTTTACGGGTAAGATCAACGAATGATACTGCTGAATTGGTTGTGCCAAGATCGATTCCTATAATATATCTGGATTCTGTTTTCTTATCTTCGTCCTGCATGGACTGACCGGTATTCCCTTTGAGTTCAGTTGACAAATCTCTCATTTTTCAATCTTAAGCCTCTCATTTGATATTATCTCTGACGCTGAACTCAAGCTTCCAGGAATCATCAGAGACAGTACTCTTACACCATAGTTCAAACACCCCAAGCTCCGTTATCCTGGACAGGAACTTCACCGGAACATAACCTTCTGTAAACTTGTCATCAGCAGGAAGCTGAGCCTCGAGAGAATCACTCTCCTCAAGTTCCTGCTCTGACCAATACGGGATTATATCGCCTGGCTTGTCGTTTTTCCTTACCGATGATGAAAAGAAACGGAACCTTGCAGGCTCACCCACAATAAGTCCAATCTCCTCACCAGGCACATCGATCTCACTCCCCTCCTCCATCCCGAATGGCACCACACAGAATGCATTGAGAGGTCTTTCGATTCCAGGGACAGCAGGTCCGCTTGTTTCTATTCCGATATAATATGAACGGCCTGTTCCACCTCTTATCCGGATACCTTTACCCTGTTTGACAAAAGCATAATATGCAGCTCCCCTGCTGACAGCAAAATCAAAATCAGGTGTACGCTCAAGAGGTGTGACTTCTCCTTCTGTAAACCAACTCTGTACAACATCCATGAGCCGTGCCCTGAATGCCTCAGATTTAAAGACCCCGCCGTTGAATAGTATGTGTGTCGGCCTTACAGATTTGCCACCCTCACCATGTGCACGGAGAAACTGAGCCAGATGACGAGTGATACCGGTGTCGGATTCAAAAGGAAGTCCCAGTTCACGGAAACCTGATGCAGGACGTCGTGATGGAGAACTGTCTGCACTGCAGAACGGAAAGAACCCATCAAGCAACAGTGGTGAAACCGCAGAGGATTCAAGATCGACCGAAACAGTTCCGCCGATAAGTTTCGATCCCCGCCCCAGAATAGTCACAGGATGAGTCTCCGGAGGATTTTCTGAAAGAAGTTCCTCCTTTGCACTGCGGCACGCATGCCATAATGATACAGCCTGCCAGGGGTCAAGGTTAACACCCTTATCCGCAAATACATTCCTGGCAAAATGAGCCAGTGTAAGATCCATGTTATCGCCACCGACAAGTATATGATTTCCCACTGCGATTCTTCTCAGTACCAGATCCCCCTCTTCCTCTCCGGTCCCAATGAGGGTGAAATCGGTTGTTCCTCCCCCGACATCACAGATAAGCAGTGTATCACCAACCTTGAGTCGGCTCCTCCAGTTTTCCCCGGCATCTGCCAGCCACGCGTAAACAGCAGCCTGCGGTTCCTCAAGTAGAAGCAAGTCCTGAGGTAAACCTGCCTGATGAGCAGCTTCAAGTGTCAATTCCCGGGCACTGGCATCAAAGGAAGCAGGTACAGTGAGTACGACTTGCTGCTCCGAAAGTGGGGCATCGGGGAATTTGCTGTTCCACACTGAAACGATATGCTCCAGATATCGTCTGGATGCCTCTACAGGAGAGATTTTTTCCACATCAGAGGGGGCATTCCAGGGAAGAATCGGCTCGCGTCTATCAACCCTGCTGTAAGCAAGCCATGATTTTGCAGCCGCCACAGTTCGCGTTGGAACATCAGCCGACTGTCTCCTTGCAAGATCACCTATCACGTATCTGCGCCCGCTCTCCCAGGGCACATCGTATGCCGCCTTTTCCACCTCCGCATCAGTTGCCAGATAACAGAAAGAAGGCAGTGACTTTCTGTTATCAATTGTTGCCGGCCCTGTTAACTGCTGAATCTCAAGCAGTTCAACAGGTGCATTTTCCTGATCCAATCTTACATACGCAACTACGCTGTTTGTTGTGCCCAGATCAATTCCTGCTGCAAATTGAGCCATCTTATTAAAGCTCCTTCCAGTAATTTCATAGTTTTTTTACGCTGTTCAGAGGAGATATTACGAATAATGCATTTAATTCTTTATCTCAGTTAATTTGAGTGTACCGAATTTTAAAATGGTACCCATATTTTGAATTCCCATCCTATTCGAAATGATAGAAATTACAAGTAGCACTAATAATGAGCACGATAGAGATCAAAGCTCTCAAGTAGTTAAGCTTCATTTCAATTCGACTTCTGCTGCTGCCAGCACATTCACGGATTCATCACAGCCCTGCCAGAGCGGTAGTTCCACTTTGGTTGCCCGCCATCCATGATGACGCAGAATACCATTATATGGGGGATTTCCGGAAACATTTCCGGTAAGATGATATTGTTCAGGATCAAATCCGGGAAGCACGGTAATCTCTTTACCCTCGTCATCCTTCAACAATGGTTCAACCCCGAATACTCTGTCCAGAACAGCCCCACAGTCCCGGTGAATATCCCTTACTGCAGCCCCTATCTGAGCATCACTGTAGGTATCGATTGGTTCTTTCAGAAAATCAACAAGCCTTCCCTCCCTCTGCATCAGAGCAATCACCTGTACTGCCTCACTGCGATGCACACGAGGAGCCTCTTTTTTTACAACCACTTCCTCCTTGGCCTCCTCAGGAGCAGGCTTCTCAATGAAAAACTCCTCAATTTTATCCGCAAATTTTTTGTTGAAAAAAATCCAGAAAAATGTCCGTAACGCGAGCTCTACTCGGTTCATTATAGCATCCTTTCAGAAAATTATCGGGTAATAGAAGGAAAGAGAAAAACCGGTATATAAGATACAAAAAAGGAATGATAAACATGGAAACTTTTTGGGGCTTTTTATCAGCCCCGCTTCAGGATATCTGCACCATTTAAATCTCCCGTTTCAGGAATAAACCTGCATCACTGCAACCCTCGCACATGGACGATGCGACACAGATGTTAAACATTATTATGTTTGACTTGTCAACCATTTCCAATTTGTTGAGTTTTCCTTCAACAGAGCATGAGACATTACTATTTTCAGAACAGCAACAGACATACCTATGCAAAACAGACAAAGAGGAGTATTGCTATATGTCTTCAAAAAAAAGACATTAAAAATCTCTCCTCAGAGTATAAAATCCAGCATGCTCACGATCGTCTTTTCCGTGAGTCCATGCAGGATATCAATATCACCAGGAATCTCTCTTTTTCAGCATTGCCGTCAAAAGTTCAAAGCAGTATCAATTGGGAAACATTGGAGATTGTAAAAGAAAACTGGGTTGATGAAAATCTCAGGGAGCATCGCTCAGATATCATCTATCGTACAAAAGTCTTGGGAAATGATCAATGGGTATATCTGCTCTTTGAGCATAAGAGCACTCCGGATAAAAAGATCCATTTCCAGCTCTTGCGCTATATCGTGGAGATCTGGGATCAGCATGAGAAACAAAACGGGGTAAACGGGCTTTTTCCCCAGATAATTCCAATTGTGGTCTGTCATTGTAACGGTCGACCTTGCAATATGAACAATAGCATGAAGGATAATATCGCAATTCTAGAGGGTACCGATCATGTTATTCCGGATTTTCACTTTTTAATGCTTGATTTATCTCTCTTTAACCCGGAGCAGATTGAAGATGGTTCTCCCTCTGATGCAGGGACGGGTAAGCTCAAGATGCTTCTTCTGGCTCTTAAGTACAGCAGAAGTCCGGAGATTTTGAGTGTTTTGCCGCAAATTATCAGGATATCCAAAGATGTTGAGGGTAAGAGATACGATTTCCTGTATGTGATATTAACCTATCTGCACTCGGTGATTAAGGGAAAGTTGAAAAAGCAGTTCGGGGAGATAGTAGAAAGAGAACACAAAAATGGTGAGGCAATTATGGAAACAATAGCGGATAGTTATCGTGATGAAGGGCGGAGGGAAAAAGAGAGGGAATTGAAGGAATTAAGGAAGGTAATCAAGCAAAAAGATACAGAGCTTAAGCAAGAGAGAGCTGAGATTAGTCAGGATAGGGAATTAATACACCAAATCGTCCTGCGAATGGTTCAGAAAGGGATGAGCCTGCAATCAATCCGGGAGATTACTGGTCTAAGCAATGAGACAATTGAGAATATCAGCCGACACAAAAACTGATTATACAGAAAATGCTTAAAATTTACCGGGAGAGTGCTGAAAAATTTGTGTAAACCTCAGAATAGTTGGTGTATGGATTATTTTAACCACTTAACACCAATGGAGGTTTACAGTTATGGCCAGAAAAGAACATGGTAATCC
>JAAYIG010000190.1 GCA_012523595.1 Fibrobacter sp. | reverse complement strand
TTCAGGATGGTATTTCTGATTAACTTAACAGAAAAGGCCTGGTTGTTACGGTTCGCAATGAGATCGTTTTTTACAGATGAAGATTGATCACCTACGGATCGCACTATGAATACCTCGAATGTTTTCCCCGGAATATCATCACCTGCAATTGCGTCAGGAAATCCCCTGGGCTGTGGTGGTGGTTTTGTTCCCATGGGCAGTTGTAACGGGCTCCCCTGGTATTTACCTTTTAAAACAGGTTCACCCCAAATATCAAAAACGCTGTGAACTGTGAAATTGGAACCGGATTCAATCATATTATCCAAATTTACAGATACATAGTCATTTTTATTCCAGTTGTAAACAATTACATCTATTCTGCGAGGATCGTATCTGTTCGGATGCAGAACAGTTTTTGTTCCGACTGGGAGCTTATTTGAAAAGACATTGTTTGGGAATTCATTGGGGTCTGGTCCAATCTCATCGCCAAAGAAATGGTTGCCCTTTAACAATGATATAATCTCCAGGTATTTTAACCTCCTGATGTCAACCATTCTTCTTTTGAGGCAACTGTACGAGCGAAGCGTCTTTACTCGACTTAGTAAATAATATATTTGATATATTACTAATGCAACTATTTCTGTTTCTCTTACCTTTCTATTTACTTAATCATATCTTCTCCCACTTTTCAGATTTATAAACTTTGGAAAATCAGGAAACAATTGCTTAAAAGGTCTCTATTTTTCAGACGCGAAATAGCATGCTCTTAATTTATTTCCCGTGATATTTTTAACTATTACCATGAAGTCAAATGACACGAAAATAACGAGCTTGCAAGAATCAAGGCAGGAAACTGGCTATGCGATCAAACAATTGAATCAAATTAAAGTCATTAAATTAGACCAGATACTTTTAGCAACCTGTTTTTGTCACCCCGTTTCTTTCAGGGTATGAAGCCCAATAGCGCAGTACTGTTTCTATTGAATTATTTTATCCTCAGGCAACAAAAACAGGTAATCCGCAAAGATACACAACCTGGTAAGGCCGAGTGCTGAACACCTTACCGTCAATAAGAAATCGCTCTATTTCCCCGACACTTATTTCCCGTTTAAAGCATCCAGCACCTGGTAATAAGTATCTTTTTTCTGGTTATTATTGAAAAGCAACGATTGAGAACTCGAGCCATTACATAGCGAACCATTGAAATAATTCAGCCACGATTCACTGTCGTTAATTCCCCAGAAAGTTATAGCAACACATTTGGGCTGGTTTACGCAATATTCGGTGATATCATGGTACAACTGCAGTTGTTGCTGCTTTGTGACCATGTTGCCGCAGAGATTGATATCCCACTCGGAAATCAACACTTCAAGACCCAGATCTGCATAGTACTGCATATTATCTCTCACCATATCCGCTGTGGGAATGTTGTTTGGAGGTCCGATATGCATCTGAAAACCAATACCATCTATAGGAACTCCGTTTTCAACCCATTCCTTTACCTTTTGGCGTGCAAACCGCGATTTGTCGTTATCAGCGTCAATACTGTAATCATTGTAATACAGTTTCATGTCTTTCATGTTGTGGTTATCCGCGTATTCTCTGGCTATTTTGAAAGCCAGCTCAATGTAATCGGGCCCTATCTGGCTATAAAATACAGAATTTCTCATGCGCGCGTTGCCGGAACCATTATCATTGTCAGTCATAAAGGCTTCGTTAACCACATCCCATGCGTAAACTTTATTTCCGAAATGACCCATAACCTTTTCGATATGATTTTTCATTATACCAAGCACCCTGTCCCGACCTCGTGCCTGATTTACCCATCCCGCCAGTTGGCTGTGCCAGACAAGACAGTGACCCTTGACCTTTATCCCATTCTGCTGTGCCCAGTTTACGATGGCATCAGCCTGGGAAAAGTTAAACATATTTTCACTTCCCTCAACATTCTGCCATTTCATATCATTTTCAGGGGTCACATAGTTAAAGTCACCCGATACTGTGTTATTAAGACGATTTGTTGATACCGCAGTCCCGATCAGGATATTACGGTTTCCACATGCACCCGCTGCCTTAAGAGTTGTGGCATTGCAAACCTGAGGTACTATTGAGTCCATGTAAATAGTCGTGTCCAACAGGGTGTAGGAACTCAATGGAACCTTTTTTTCATAATAGCCGCTTTTCTTCGCGACCAGGGTATCAACAGCCGGAGCCATAGACTTGGCAAGCCGGAAATTTCCCCCTGCCTCAGAGCCTGATTGCTTCAGATATAAGTCTTCCCCTATCTGCATAACCGGGCAGGTATAGGTTTTACTGTCAACGGTAATGCTCAGTATGTTAATCCCGGAAGCAAGATACGGCAGTGTAATTTTTTGAGTCAACGGATTAAAATCGGTAAAATCCATAGAAAACAGTTGTTTTCCATTTCCTGAAAAAACAGAGACTTTTCCGCTTTTCATCACTGAACCCGAATTAAAAATCAGATCTCTGCCCCTCAGCCGGAATTTTGGTGCCATCGCGGGTGATTCATTCATATTGATGGCCTTTACCGGGGAAATCAGGGAGAATTTTCCATCTGCATCTGTTGTTGATGACAGGCTGGATTCTATCTTCAAAGTCAGGGAGACATCTTTGAGAGGTCCGCCGCCGGTTTTCATTACGGTTCCGGTAATTTTAACATCAGCAGCTTCTGATATCAGGATACTGCAAAGCACCGCCAATACAGAAAGACATGTCCGTTTCATCTTTGGCCCGTCCTTTTTTTTCAAAATGTTTATTACTTGTTGAGCAATATTGTAAGTATAATGGAATATTTGATATTTTTCACAGAAATGATGAAAAGTTTTGACTTCTGAATATCACCTGTACCGGGGGGCACCCCTGAGCCTTTTACAGAAGCATTCCACCAGCCTTACGTTCCCTGATTTATTTTGTAAGACTTACTCTCAGGAGAGGTGCCCGAGTGGTTGAAGGGGGCGGTCTCGAAAACCGTTGAACCGGGCAACTGGTTCCCAGGGTTCGAATCCCTGCCTCTCCGCTTAAGAAGATAGTGAAGAAAGAGAACTGATACCCATTCAGTATATACTTTTTCGCCGGCCATCCTTTGCTCGGCAGGTATAATTAAAACTATTGGAGGGTTCATGAGAAAAGAGATCGTCTCCCTTTCTGTCCTTATCTTCTGCTTTTCCACCTTCTCCCAGGTGCTCAATACCGGCCAGACCATGAGACTGGGATCATTCTCCCTTACGGCATCACCACTCGCCTATTTTGACAACGGCTCCCTTCCTGATCCCGGTTTTCACGCCATGTTCGGCATAGGACTTCCCGGTAAACTCGATCTCAGTTTCAATGCCAACTTCAGGCATGGAAGGAACCCTCTTTTCGGTGCGGATATAGAATGGGGAATCCTTTCCGGTTTCCCCTCATTTTCCTTTACCACAGGGATCCATGGATTCAATTATGCCGGGATTGACCTGACTGCAAACCTTACTTTCCCGATACGACAAGTAGCTGCCATCTACGGCGGTTTTGACAGTGACATTGACTTTGCAGATAGCAGGGTAAGAATACCGGTCTGGGGGTTCGGAGGTGTGGAGGTCAGTATCAAACGGGCATTCAAGATTATGATGGAACTGGACATCGCAGCCTCTAAACCTGCTTAACATATAATGGCCATTGGAATTGCGCTGTTTTTCTGAGTCTCCCCTCTGCTGTCAGGTAAAGCGTTAATGCCGGCTTTCCATTTCGAAGTTTACAAAATAACCTTTACCTGATATCACTGATTTTAACTCTGTAAATCCTGTCATCGGCTTTCTCCGGCCTGCCTCTCCCATCCCTGTTACTTGTCCCAAAATACAGGTACCCTCCATTGACATTGAGCGCCCGCAGTCTCCCCAGACCGGTAAAGAACTTCTCCTCACTGCCGTCTGTCAGATTTATTCTTCTTAACTGCTGCCCCCGTAAACCGGTGATAAAAAGATACCCATCCGCTGCCACACATGATGCGGGTGCGAGGGTAAAACCTGTATAGCACCGGAACGATGGCACCTTGTCACATGTTTCGGGCCATCCGTATTCCCCTCCCTTTTCCACTATGTTTACTTCATCATGACGTATCGGGCCATGATCTGTGACATATAAGAATCCGTCACTCCAGTCAAACCCCTGAGGATCTCTCAAACCATAAGCGTAAACATAGTTGCCAAAAGGATTGTCGGATGGAACCGAACCATCTCTTTTCATGCGTAAGATCTTCCCGCCCAGACTTCCGATATCCTGAGAGTTTTGCTTCTCACCTGCATCACCGGTACTTGCATAAAGGAGTCCATCCGGCCCGAACCTGAGCCCTCCGCCATTGTGAATCTCACCGGCGGGGATATTGTCCAGAAGAACACGTTCGTCTGTGAGAGTATCGTTGAGTGTAAACCTGGAAATCCGGTTTACAAGCGAACCATTTGCGCTGTAGGTATAATAGACATAGATGAATCTGTTTTTCAGAAACTGCGGATCAACCGCTATTCCTGAAAGCCCGGATTCTCCCTCCTCTTTTGCACCGATCCTCCCGACCAGATTCACTGCACCATTTTTAACAGTCTTTACATTTCCTTTCCGTTCTGTGAATATCAGCGTACTGTCCGGAAGAAAAGCGATTGCCCAGGGGGTATCGAGATTCCGGGCAACAAGCTCAAGTTTATCCGTCGGGCTCTGAGAGTAAGTATCTAAAGATACAATCACAGCCATCGTAAAAAACGCCAAGAGTCTTTTGCACATACACTGCCTCCGGAAAACTAAGCGGCAATCTTTATTCCTGTTCTTTAATCGGGGTCGGAATCGGAATCGAAAATTTCATGCCGGGTTTTGTAATTGGGGATCTGGTGTTCTATTTCTAAATGATTGGTATATCACTATGCTCGTTTCCCAAAGCCGGGGAAAGAAAAATTCATTGTGTCATCTCTGGGGTGAAAGCGTAACTTAGGCGATTAAATCAAAGATTCATCCCGCAGGTGAATTAGTGACGTGAGGCACTATCCAAAAGATGACCATCGAAGATGGATCAGCGCACCACTTAAAAAGAAAAAGATAGTCCGTCCCCAATTTTACTTAATCGATTTAGTTAAAAACTAAGATTTCCCCTAAAAAACTCATCAAAATTCCAAACCAAACGATACCGATTCCGATACCGACCCCGAACCGGAATCACAGTTACATGTCTTTATCTCTAAAAACCTTAGTATCTGTCTTAAAACCGTAGTAGCAGCAGAAAAACCATCGACCATAACCTTATTATCAAAAACCAGGAAAAGGAAATTCATTGTGTCATCTCCGGGGTGAAAGAATGATTTAATCGATTAAGTCACTAATTCACCCCGCAGGTGAATTAGTGACATTAAACACCGTCCAAAACTGATCATCAAAGATGGATCAGCAAACCACTTAAAAGTAATAAAATAGTCCGTCCCCAATTTTACTTAAACCTTAGTATCTGTTTTAAAACCTTAGCAGCAGCAGAAAATCCATCGACCAATAAACCTTATTACCTTATTAACAAAAACCACGAAAAAGAAAATTATTGTGTCACCTCCAGGGTGAAAGAATAACTTAATCGGTTAAATTATAGATTCACCCCGCAGGTGAATTAGTGACGTGCGGCTCCTTCCAAAACTGAACATCGAAGATAAATCAGCACTCCCCTTAAAAGTAAAAACATAGTCCGTCCCCAATTTTACAAACCAAACGATACCAATTCCGATACCGACCCCGAACCGGACAACATGCACCCACCCCCCGAAGCCATCTTTTACGCCGCCAGAGGATAGATTTATATTGAATACTCTGCAATCCAGGTCATAAATGCAAGGATAATCATGATAGAATCTCTTAAACCTTTTTATAATAAGGTTCTCCGTCCATTCGCCCTGATGCTTGGAAAACTTGGAATTCATCCCAATCACATCACTATAGCCGGCCTTCTCCTGTTCGCGATCGCAGCATGGCTATGCAGCACAGGATCATGGAAAACTGCACTTATTCTGGTAATCTGCGGATCACTGTTTGATGGCCTCGATGGGGTGCTGGCCAGAGAAACAGGTAAAAAATCGATTTTCGGGGGCATACTCGACTCCAGTTGCGACCGCCTGACCGAAATCGCCCTCTTTTCCGGACTTCTTCTTTACTATCTCAAAAACCCCTCAGTGAACTACATGGAAATAATCCTCTGCTTTACAGGTATAAGCGGATCTGTGATGGTCAGCTATGTGAAGGCAAGATGCGAGGGAGGAGGGATCCAGTGCAGCCGCGGAATCCTCCAGCGCCCCGAACGCCTCATACTCTTGTCAATTGGACTGCTGGCCGGGCCCTCATCGATGTTCTGGATTCTGCTTATTATCTCGGTTCTGGCCGCTGTGACAACTGTGCAGAGATTAATCGAGGCTGCAATGCAGTGCAGAAAAAAACTGGCCCAAAAATCCCCCGAAAGTGCTTTCTAAGAGTTTTGATCCGAATTTGTATGTTTAGCGCTGCAGCTATATGTTAAATTAATTTAAAAAAGATTTCTCCCCGGGGACTCATCAAATGACACACTGGACAGTTACTCCGGGAGGATACCATTTTTCCAGTAAGGAAAGGTCGAAACAGGATTTCTCCACAGAGAATCATCGAAATGTCATATCAGACTAATACTCTGGAAGGAAACGTATTCCCCATTCAGGGAAAATTCAAGTGACAAACTTGATTTTTACTTACCTGAATCTCATTAATTGTATTTGATTCAGAAAACTGTACCGGTAAATTTTTCATGCCGAATAATTCCAAATCTTTAAAAATCAAACTTGCAGGCGAAGCTGGCTGCGGCGTGTCCACATCAGCCGGGATTCTGATAAAAACGGCTGCAGAGATGGGCTTTTACACATCACTGTTTAAAAGCTTCCCTTCCAGTGTCCGTGGAGGTTACTCCCAGGCACTTATTACTATTTCCACAGAAAAAATCATCTCTCCAGTATCTGCTTTTGACATCCTTTTTTTGCTTGACGAAAAATATCTGGATCATGAAATCCATGGCCTCAGAAGATCCGGTGCAGCACTTATCATTGAGTCCAACTCTAAAAGAACAGATCTCCTGAAAGAAAAAGGTATTACATTTTACCCCGTCCCATTCGAAAAGCTTTCTCCAGATTGCGGTTCATCTCTTGTGGTAAGATCCTGCCTTGCGATGGGAATGATCTCATTTATCGCCGGCTTTTCATTGGATCTCACACTTTCAGTTCTTGAAAAAAGATTTACAGAGAAACCACACTCCCTTGAATCGTGTATCAAAGCTCTTAACCTTGGATACTCCTGGGCTGAGAAGAACCTGAACCAGATCAGGTCGAATATCACTGAAAATCTTTCCAGTAAATCAGAAAAACAGGTAATTGTCACAGGGAATCAGGCTATCGCCATGGGGGCTGTTTCCGCAGGCTGCCGTTTTTTCGCCTCATACCCCATTACCCCTGCAACACCCATCGGTGAGTATCTCTCAAAAACACTCCCTTCCATTGGAGGAGTCGCATACCAGGCCGAAGATGAGATTGCGGCGATTGGTTCTGTTGTGGGAGCATCCTTTACCGGCGCCAGATCCATGACAGCTACATCAGGACCCGGCCTATCACTGATGCAGGAATTTATTGGTTATGCCTCGATGGCAGAGATTCCGGTGGTAATTGTGGATGTGCAGCGGGGTGGCCCATCCACTGGTATGCCCACAAAGCCCAGCCAGGAGGATCTTATGGCTGCTGCTTTCGGCGGACATGGTGAAGGGCCCAGAATTGTGATCGCGCCCACAAGCACTCAGGATTGCATCAATACCACCATTGAGGCATTCAGGCTTGCAGAAAAGTATTTTTGTCCTGTAATAATTCTAAGCGACAGTACACAGGGTTTGACAGAAGAAACAATCGACAACCCCTCACTTGTCAACTTCAACAACATGCCTGAAAGACCCCGGCTTCCATTCCGGGTAACCGGGCTGGAACACAACAAAAACTTTGCCCCTTCTGAGAATCCTGAGATCAGAACAGAACAGGTAAAAAACCGGTTCCAGAAAATCAATGATATCGAATCCGAAAACCCATCCCTTCTGGAATGGGACCTCGAGGAGGGCAAAACACAGGATTATGATATGACAATCTCAGCATGGGGAAGCACAGTTCCTGCAGTTAAAGAGGCGGTTATTGCTTTAAGAAATCAGGGATACCGGGTCGCTGCAATGTATCCAAAACTGCTGTTTCCTCTGTGTAAATCTGCTGTCATTAAACTGGCCTCGATGAGCAGAATTGTTTTTGTCCCTGAGTTAAATTTTACCGGCCAGTATTGCAGTCTGATAAGAATGTATACAGGCGAAAACCCGGTTTCTCTGACACATTACAGTGGTGAGCCATTTACTCCTGATTATCTTACAGAGATGATCCTGGAAAAATTAACAGTACAGGCAAAGACAGTTGGAAATGGATAATTTCAAAAGAAACGATTACCTCAATGACCTCAAACCATCCTGGTGCAAAGGATGCTCTTTCTATGGAGTCCTTTCCGCACTCACCAGGGCCCTTGCCTCACAAAGTACCGATCCGTCAAAGGTAAATATCATCTCAGGCATCGGATGCTCCTCAAGAATGTCGTTGTACATGTCAACACGGGCGATGCATACGCTTCATGGACGGGCGATTCCTGTGGCAATCGGAGCACGTCTTGCCAATCCGGAAAATCCTGTGATAGTTATAGGCGGCGACGGGGACCTCTTTTCCATCGGAGCAGGTCACTTTCTCCATGCAGCCCGGATCAATGCAGATATTACAGTAATCTGTCTGAACAACAGGATGTATGCAATGACCAAGAACCAGTCCTCCCCTACATCTGCAAAGGGGCATACAGGCTCCCTTACCCCTTTCGGCAAAGAGAGCATCCCCCTTAACCTTCCAGATCTCGCCATGGCCGGCAACGCCTCCTTCATCTCACGAACATTTGCCGGCTCATCTGTGCACATGCAGGAGATGTTTTCAGAAGCATTTTCACACCAGGGCTTTTCTTTTGTTGAGGTGATCACTCCATGCCTTACATTTGATAAGAAAGAAAGCCTCTCCAGGCTATCTAAAAGGATTGTTGATATCAACAGAGATTTGCATCACGATCCCTGCAACAGAGAGGAGGCAATCAAACTGGCTGAATCTGCGATGGATTATGACAGTGATCCTTCTGCGAAAGTCGGTGTGGGGGTATTCTGGAGCTGCAGTACCCAGTAGACATTTCCCTTCATAATCGGCATCGGTATCGAAATCGACAAATATACAATTCATCAACGCTTCATGCCTTAGTGACCATCCCCCGTTCGCCTTCGTACCCATACTCACAATAATCCGGTTTTTTTCTGATTACACAGGTTTCCTGCAAAAACAGGTCGCAATCAATTTAATCACAAAAATCACAATTTACACTCTTACCTAAATCGGACGATTCTTTAGCAAAATTTATTTTGCCTATTCAAAAAACCTTTTTACAATGTCATTAAAAGAATATTTCAGAATTTATCTGGTAGAAATCGCCTGCTCCCTCAATCTTTTTTATTTTTAACGATCAAACCCCACATCAAAACCAGCACAACTTGACTAAAGGT
>JAAYIG010000189.1 GCA_012523595.1 Fibrobacter sp. | reverse complement strand
TATGTTCTCTGGTATCTTCAAATGGGAGATGATTTTCCGGTACATATCGCTGAGCACAATAAAAAGCTTGGAATCTATACAGTTATCAATCAGGATATTGCCTCTGTTGAGTTTACTCCTGAGAAAAATGAACAGCTTCTGAAAGAGATCGTCGATGGGAAATGGGATGATTACCTGCGAAGATTCGCCCGTCATGCCCGTGATCTGGATTACAAGGTGTACTATCGTTTTGGATACGAAATGAACGGGGACTGGTTCTCCTGGGGACAGAAAAAAAGATTGTTTGTCACTGCGTGGCGCCATGCCTGGAAAATCTTCAAGAAAGAGAAAGCAGACAATGTGGAGTGGGTTTTCAGTCCATCGGTGGTATGGGGAGATATGACATTCGAAAAAGACATTCTTCCTTACTACCCGGGGTATGAATATGTAGATATAGTTGCCCTTGATGGGTATAATTTTGGTGACAACCACACTAAGTATCATCAATGGGAATCCTTTTACGATGTCTATTCCGGTTCAATTGCCGGTTTAATGAATTTTGGTAAGCCCATGTGGATTGCTGAGATAGGATGCCCAAGCGATCCTCGCAGATATCAGTGGCTCCGCGATTTTCTGGAGTTTTTCGATACAAATGGATGCTTTGAGGTGTTTTTCTGGTTCAATGAAAACAAAGCGGGGGAGCCTAATTTTCGCATTGATGGCGATGATGCCTCGCTTCTGGTTTTCAGGGAGTGGGTCCAGAAAATCAACCGCAAATCAAAAGTATCGGATGAGATAGCGGGATTGGAAACATCTAAATTAAATTTGATACCCTGACAGATTCTCGGGATCTGCTAAACAGCCTCTTTTCCCTGGATTACATGCTTTGAAAGGAATTCCTGTGCTGCTTTATAGCCCTCCATGAGCTATTTTTTCTACCCTGATTGTTTGGTTAATAAGGTTCCATTGGTTTCAAATAGTGATAAAGAGTCTGAAATTTCCTCTTTGCATCTAAATACCATTTATAGTCCCGGATCAGTTCTCAGTGGCAATCTTCAGCGAACAAGAGATTCACAAAATCGCTTTCGGGCCTGTTATTGAAAATGGCAGGCGGTGCTTTGAAAAGAAGTGTGTCTCCGGACTGCACTTCTCCGGAGATGATATCATTGCCGGAGTAAAGGGGGAGAGGCTTTTCAGAGTCGTAATAAGCAGGGAAAATGGTGTCCTAAGGTTTGACTGTAACTGCGGGTTTTCCCTTGGCGGGGCATGTGAACATGTTATAGCGGTAATGATTGCTGCAAACTCTTCAAATGCCATTCAAACTGGTATTGACTGGAACTCACTGGAGGAAGATAGCTCAGGAAATCAGGAGATTTCCGATGAGCCTGAAGAAGAACCGCCTGAGGTCATCGAAGTAGCAGGAGAGAAACCCAGACCTCGTCTGTACCTCTCTGAGAGTGATCTGATGCTTCTGGTGGAACTTCGTTTTGCATACCTGAATGGAACAGTAGAGTTTTCGCGCTTTGATTCATCGAGCTACCGACTGGTACCTGAGGAAAACGGGATAGTATACAAAGTGATCCGCTCCAGGGCAAGGGAGACTTCGATCAGTTCACGTCTTGCGGAATACGATCTCGTGAGATACCAGACCGGTGTATTTACCCCATCCGGAGATTCAAGAATCTGGCTTCTTCAGGAACTTCCCAGGATCGCGGGTGATGGTTTTGAAATATACGGGCAGGAGAATCTCAGAACTATTAACGCACGCAGCACAGCGCCTAAACTCAGTGTGGCAGTTACTTTCAGGGAGGGAATATTTGACTGTGAAGTATCTCTGAGTGTCGGAGGAATTCATGCATCACTTGCAGCGCTGATAAAAGCAGTAAAAGAAAAAAGCCGGTTTGTACTTCTGAGTGATGGCTCATCGGGGATTATTCCGGAAGAGTGGCTGGAGAGATTTGCGGCAATATTTTCTGTTCTTGAGACCGATGAATCTCAGAAGGTTTTAAGAGCCAGACCTGCTCATCTCCCGATAGCTGATCAACTCTTCGAAATGGCTGATACGAGGAGAGCGGATGCGGAGTTTGAGCAGAAAAGGCTTGCTTTCCGTAATTTCTCGGGGGTCTGCAAAAAAAGAGTCCCATCAGGCTTTAAGGCAGAGATGCGACCCTATCAGGCTGCCGGGTATGACTGGTTCTATTTCCTGAAAGAGTATGGATTCGGAGGGTGTCTGGCTGATGACATGGGGCTTGGAAAAACTGTTCAGACATTAGCACTGCTTCTGAATGAAAAACAGGAGGGGGGCGGCCAGCCGTCACTGATCATCGTACCCGCGTCACTACTGTTTAACTGGCAGAGAGAGGCAAAAAAGTTTGTCCCGGAACTCAGTCTGCTACTCTATCATGGACCGGGAAGAGAGCAATATCTGGGTGTGATGCATATGGCTGATGCAGTCTTGACCACTTATGGAACCATCCTCAGGGACATCGAAAAACTGAAAGAGAAAAATTTCCATTATATAATTCTCGATGAGGCGCAGGCGATTAAAAACCCAACATCGGATATAAGCCGGGTTGTAAAAGAACTGCAAGGTTCATATCGTCTGGCTCTTAGCGGCACACCCATAGAAAACAATCTGGCTGAGCTATGGTCTCTCTTTTCATTTCTTAATCCGGGAATACTGGGAACACTGAGAAGTTTCGCTGAAAACTTCATCAGACCGATCGATAAAGATCAAAATGAATATGCCGCTGATTCTCTCCGCAAACTGATTTTTCCCTTTATTCTAAGGAGAACAAAAGAGCAGGTAGCAAAGGAACTCCCGCCGAAAAACGAGATCGTTATCTATACGGAGATGCTCCCCAGACAGAGGACACTCTATGAAATTACACGTGATATCTACAGGAACAGAGTTCAGAAATCCATTGAAAACGATGACATCGAGCGGTCGAGATTCCAGATACTCGAAGGACTGCTCAGGCTTAGGCAGATCTGCTGTCATCCTGTGCTTGTGGAGCCCTCTTTCAGCGGTGATTCTGGCAAACTGAGAGTGGTGTGCGAAAGGATACAGGAGATTACCGGTGAGGGCCACAGGGTACTTGTCTTTTCCCAATTTGTCAAAGTACTTGAACTGACCAGAAAGATGATATCAGGATACGGAATATCCAGCGAAATACTCACTGGAGCCACAAGGGATAGAAAAAGTGTTGTAGACAGGTTTCAGAACGGTACCGGTGGACCTGTTTTCTTTATCAGCCTTAAAGCAGGGGGAACCGGACTTAATCTGACAAGAGCGGATTATGTGATCCATATTGATCCATGGTGGAATCCAGGGGTCGAGAACCAGGCTTCGGACAGGGCTCACAGAATAGGGCAGACCCGGACTGTTTTCGTCTACAAGATGATAACAAAGGATTCGATCGAAGAGCGGGTAATGGAACTGCAGGAGAAAAAGAGATTACTTACAGACAGTGTGATCCAAACCGAAACCTCTTTTTTCAAACAATTGACTATTGATAATATGCTTGGGCTCTTCGGGTAAAAAAAATATTGCATAAAATTGAACTTCCCCAGGGATAATTGGATAATCAGGTATGAACCATCTTTAAAGCAGGAGGCTGCATAATGCTGTTTGAAAAAACAAAAACAGTGATGATGACTCTTGTGATGATAATCTGCCAGTTAAGCCAGTTAAGCTTACTTTCTGCTCAGGAATCCCCTTTTGGAACTGACACTTTCGGAATCACCAGGTTCTACCCGACTAAGGAAGGGAGCCGGGAGTGGAATTCAGCACACTGGGGGAATGGTATCGAGAGGAATGTACGGTATGCAAGAGACCCTTATGATCCGACAGACTGGACAGAGGATCACAGTGCCGGCACAAATGGATTCCAGATAGACGGAAATGGTGTGATGAATATGAGCGGCGGTGGTCCGCGCTTTCATATCAATAGTTTACGGACAACAAAGGGCAGCAGTCAGTTTTTTCTCAATGTCGAATTCACAGGCTATTACCGCCGTATCGGAACATCAGGAGCTAATTACGGGGGCATGGTAGTAGGTGTCCGCAGCGGTCCCCTCGGACATGGATCTAGTGGTGGTGATGATTGCGATGCTACTACCTATTATGCCAGGTTCCGTCATGATGGTAAGTGGGATTTTGAGAAAGAACTCAAGCATCCTTCCAGTGATTACTGGAGCAGCGGAGGTTTCCACACTCAGGCACCTCTCTGGGGAGGCAGGCAACTGCCTGAAAACCGTTGGATAGGAATGAAATATCTGGTTTACAACATTGACAATGACTCAAAGGTCAAACTCGAGCTCTTTATTGACAGCACAACCAACGGAGAGGCGACTGATGGTGGTAAATGGGAAAAAGTTGGTGAGGTCATAGATGATGGTAACTGGCCTGCGGCTTCCGGCACCATTACTGGCTGCAGCTATAGTGATCCCCACACTATCATTACCGAGGGACATGGTACTATACTGATGCGTACTGATGGAGATGGTGCAGATTATAAAAAAGTAACTGTAAGGGAGATCGATCCGGGGACTACATCTGTGCTGACAAAATACACTGTTGTAAATAAAAACAGATCTGAACTCAAAGTGTTTTCCAAAGAGGAATACAATCTCCTCGGACGTGTTCTGGGGAAAAGCACTAAAAAGCACCTCAGAGAGATAACAGTTAAAAAAGCCATCAGATTGCCATAACAGGAATCATCTGCAATTATAATTTGGTTTAATTTTTACAGTGCAGTTGAGATGAGAACACAATTTCAGAAACCGATACCGGTCCAATTTTGAGAACGGTGGTTTTCATTTCTGACAATTCTTCCCTCATGTATATTGCCTTTCATGAAAAGAAAACGGCTGCAAACTCCTCATGACCGTTTCTTCAAGGCAATGTTCGGCAAAACTGCGGTAGTTTCCAGTTTCGTTAG
>JAAYIG010000188.1 GCA_012523595.1 Fibrobacter sp. | reverse complement strand
ACACTGATCTTATCACTGAATACAATTTCACCCCACATCAGAACTCTCGCGGCAAGTTCGTGATCCTCACAGAAAGGTCCAAGAAATTCAAATTCAGGATCGAATCCCGATAAGCGGTCAAGAACAGATCTGCGGACTATTAAATGACAAGTTAAAAACGCTCCACCACTGAGATTCTGTACCTCTCTGTCCCAGACTCCTCCTCCTGATCCTGTAACTTTTCCCTCTATGCCAGGAACTGAGCAGGGAACCTCTTTCAGCAGAGTAATCAAATTGTCAAACCAGTTTTCATTCACCTGAACATCATCATCGAGAAAAACTACCCATTCGCCGCTGCTTTTGGCTATCCCGGCATTTCTGGCAACAGCCATACCCCTGTTTCTACCCTGATGCAGATATTGGCAATTGAATTCAGCGCAGATCCGCTGGTTTTCACATGCATTTTTTTCATCTGATCCATCATCAACTGCGATTATCTCGGTATCAGAATCATCTTTTACCTGTTCTCTGAGTGACTGCAGGCACGTACGGAGATATCCCGGTCTGTCAAAGGTTGGTATTACAATTGAAACTAACATATCCAAAGTATACTATAATACTGATTAAAGCAGTAGTCACAGAACAGCATGCTTGCGATTGCAAAGCAACTCACGATACATCTCAATACAGTTTGTACCGGAGTTTTTACTGAGTTCCCTGTATTTCGATGCACCTTCCATCGAACGGGCAGCCCATAAGTCATTATTAATGATCAGATCACTTATCGCATCCGCAATAGCCTCTGTTTGCAGTGGATCTGCGAGCCGGGCTGCTTCACCGCAGGTTTCCTCAATTGATGGTATCCTGGATGCTGCAACCGGACACCCGTAACTCATCGCCTCCAGCGGTGGAATTCCAAGTCCTTCGTAAAGAGAAAAGAAGAGAAGGCCACTCGCGTGGGTGAGATGATGATGATAAAAATCCATATTTTCTTCAAAAAATACATTTTCCGTAACACTCTCCAGATTCTCTTCTTTCCTGTCTATTTTACCCAGTATCAGCAGTTTGTAATGGGGAAACGAATCCTTGATCATGGAAAATGCCTTTACGACACGGGCACAGTTTTTATGAATGCTGCCTCCCAGAGTTATGAGATAGGGATCGCGTTTTTTCCCCTTATAACGGCTATCCGTAAGAGGCATGTATATGGTTTGCATTCTGTCCTTTAATGATGGAAAAATTCCGGCGAAACCGGATAGTGTCGCCTTGGATATGCAGATAAAGCGGTCTGTTGATTTTATCAGTCTCTTCTGCATTTTCCAGTATCGGCTTGTTCTCACTGCTTTAAGAAAGGGAATATCCCACAGTTCAACTCCCGGATCGTAAAGCGTAGCAACAGTAGCACAGGGATTAAACAGGCCAAGGCCAATCTGCCATTTGGGCCCAAGCGCGATCCAGTAATGAAAAAGGTCGATTTTATGCTTTAAAATCAAAGCAGGGATAGTGAAAAGGTCACTTTTCCAGTTACTGATCCGGTAAGGGATCCATTCCAGTTTATTTTCCAGTATTGAATTGTGGAACTTCGTTTTATCGCCCCAGGCGAAAATCCTGAAATCATCATTACATTCAATGATTGCTTTTGTTAGTGCCTCCGTAAACCTGCCTGCACCACGGCTGCCATACCCGAATGAAAATAAGCGCAGATCCCAGAGAATATTCATTTTGCTGATAATCCCCTGTAAATTTCAACCAGTTTTAAAGACATGGCACTGTAACTGTGGATTTCCGCATATTTCCCAACATTTTGCAGCAGTTTTTCTCTGAAACCTTTCCGGGTCAAAATTGAATTGATCGCATCTATGGCAGATTCACACTCAGGTGGAATTACAACAAGAGGACTGCAGTGCGGGGAGTTGATTTCCTCAGTAAGAGGAAGTTGAGTTGCAATAATTGGTATAAGAGCCCCGATTGCCCGATTAAGACTCGCAGATGATGCACGGTTTGAGAAAAGCGCCATGTAGATGTCGAGCTCTTTTAAAAATCTGCTCTGCTCTTCCTCACTGACCCATCCGGTTATTCTGAATTGATTATCCCATCCGTTCTGGTTTAAGGTACTCATGATTCGGTTAAATAATTCCTGCTGTTCAGAATTTCTAATCCCTCCGATCCATGTGAAACGCCATTTCTTGTCAAGTTTTTTGAGTATTGAAAAAAGCAGATCATAGTTAAATTGAGGATTTATAAAACCAGTTGACCCCAGGTGGATTTCATGATCAGATGTCCATTTAAAGGGAATAGATTCACTGGAAATCTTTACTGGAAGTGCCAGTACCTCTATTTTGGAAGGATCAGCTCCACTTTCTGTAAGTATCTTCTTGTGGTAATGATGGTGAACGAGAACGAGGTCAGCCCCGAAGTTTTTTCCAAGATGCTTTCTGTAAGCGGTCTGTGCGGGGTGTCTGTAATCGTAAATAAGTCTCCGGATCACCCGTAAAAACAACGGTCCCGAAATTTTGCTTCTCGCAAATACTCCCGGAAATTCCCGGTAAACCTCGTGAAGAGAGACAAGTAGCGGTTTATTGATTCTGCTCAGTGTTCTGAGGAAAAAATCATTCCTGTCTTTTAGGAAAAAAGATGATTCATACTGAAGATGCACCAGATCGGCGGAATCCAGTAATTGGATGTTCTGCCGGTTGTCTGAGTAAAAATCATCTGTGTCAATTTCCAAAATGTCCAGATGGTTTTTCAGGGCATGGATGTAGTGACGGGCATGAATTGAAATTCCGCAGCGCTCAATTTTGGGATAAATCCACACCACTCTCATTTGCAGGATTCCTGTTCTTCCAGGATTTGAGAAGGAAGCCCGATTCTTTTTCCATAAAGAAAGAACCTGGCAAGACCAGCACCGGCTCCGCATAATCCGGCAATAACTGCAAATGGATCGTGTCTCATTTTGCTGGAATTGATTTTTAAGGGTTTTCTTGAGAGGTACTCCAAACGATATTTCCAGAAATTAGTCGATGAACGAGCAGATTTGCGGGGAGAATATTTGCACAGAAAGTACGCTGTGTTTGCAAAGCTGTGAAAAAGATATCTGTATCTTTTATCTGACCTGCATCCGCCACTGTTATTGTGCAGATGAGTAAGTCTGGCTTCAGCGCAGTACCAGATTTTGTACCCTGCTTTCATCACTCTGAAAGCACAGTCCACTTCTTCAAAAAGAGCATTGTGCTTGAAATTCTCATCAAATCCACCGATATCTGCCAATACATCTCTCCGGAAAGACATATTGGCGCCCATTAAACTCACTACATACTGGCTTTTGGAGAGCGAGAAATTCTGATGTATTTCACCATTTATGATATCAAACCATGGAGGTGTTTCTGCTTTGCCTTCGAATACAGGGTCATCTGTAAAACCTGCTGCGGCTCCTATTGACTTATCAAGGTAGCATCTCCTGTGCATATCAATCAGATTGGCATCAGGTATTATATCGTCATCGAGAAAAATGACCACAGGATTGAACCCTGCTTTTAATCCAGTGTTACGGGCCAGTGGAAGATTTGGTGTGGGAGAGTAGAGAAGGCGTACCTGGTTTGAAACCGGTACCACCGGAGGCTCATCACCCTGCCAGACTATATACAGGAAATCCCCGGGACGGCATTGTTTATGGATCAAATCAACTGTCTTTGAGACTGAATCCGATCGTTTGTAGGTAGGAATTATTATATCAACTGGTAAATTGTCACTATGGAAAAAAGAGACCTCTTTGTATGGTTTACGGGCATGGGCAAAGAATGATCCCCCCCCCTCGATTCCGCAGATCACCTCTATTTTATTTGTTATGGAGTTTAAGAGTCTGAATATCAGACCTGCAAGCGGAAGCTTTTTTATCAGTGTAAAAAAAGATGTAAGAAGGAACAGAAGATGGAAACGGGCATGTTTAAATGCCAGACGGTATTTCTCCGGGTATCCAAGAATCCATCCAAAAATACCGGCAGGACTGCAGGACCTGTTCACCTCAAATCGTCTGCAAAGTGAAGCATGAAGTTCACTGGACTGGCGGATTGAAAAATGCCCGTCCAGCCTGGCGAGGTAATCGATTCCACTTTTTTTCAGAAGAATATTATCGGGCCACCTTTTTCTGTAATCTCCGCATTCACTGTGCAGGAAAAGTTGAGCACCGGGTCTGCAAATTCTTGATATTTCATCGAGAGCTCTTTCCTGGTTAGAGAGATGACCGAGAGCATCAACAGAAAAGAGAGCATCAATAGATTCGTGCTTGAAAGGCAGAAGATGTAAATCTGCACAGACAGGAATCACTTTTCCGGAATTATCATTCAACCGGGCAGATTTCAATGCCTCTATTGACCAGTCTACTGCCAGAACTGTAGATCGGGATCTGTCAATAAACCACCTGCTGTAAGCACCGGTTCCACAGCCGAAATCTACCACTTTATGAAAGGAAAAGCACTTGGATGCAAGGTGGTCGACACCTTTGCGTTTCAGAGAGATGAAATCAGCGAATGATCGAAGCAGGCCTGGTCTGATGGAAACCTTGCGTGTTTTCCACTGGCCTGACTGGAATTTTTCCTGTGAGAAAGAGCGCTCAGCTCTGGTAGACATTTAAAAACCACTAGTCTTTTTTCGATTTGTAATAATGGTAGTAATATTTGTAATATCCGTAACTGGAATACCGATGTGAAAGATTAATATCATTAAGAACCGCTCCAAGTATTCTCACGCCAACATTGCGTACTGTGTTTACCGCTCTGAGTGCGATATCCCGGTCGGTATGGTGAGATTTGATTACTATCAGAAGTCCATCCATTTTAGTACCCAGAAGCGTTGCATCTGTCACGGCTACAATCGGTGGAGTATCAAAAAATACTATGTCGTAATGGTTGCGGAAATAATCAATAATCTGAATCATACGGTTAGAACCCAGCAGTTCGGCCGGGTTGGGGGTGAACATTCCTGCTGAGATCAGAAAAAGGTTGTCTTTCTCGGTGCATTTGGTAACGCGGTCGTAATCGGGATTCCCCATGAAAAGATCAGTAAAGCCAGGCTCTCGTTTGGTATTGAAGATGTGGTGGAGTACCGGACGCCGCAGGTCTGTGTCGATAAGAAGAGTCTTCTTTCCCATCTGAGCATACGCCATTGCAAGATTGGAGATAGTCAGAGATTTTCCTTCAGACGGACCTGCGGAAGTAAGGACAATTGTTTTCAGAGGTTTGTCAGGACTTACAAATGATAAATTTGTCCTCAGGGATCTGTAAGATTCTGTCGTAACAGAATCATCACCTTCAAAATTAAAGACCTGTCTGGGATAATGGAGTACAGAGGTGCCTTTTCGGGATATTGATGAGCGGCGGCGGAGCTCTACTTCGTTTTTCTTCATGTGGGCTATATGGGGAATTGTCCCAAGGACCGAAAGGCCCAGATATCTCTCGATGTCATCATTGCTTTTAATAGTGGTATCATTGAACTCAATAAGAAAAGCCAGCCCCAGGCCAAGCGCAAGCCCCAGAAATGCGCCAAGCAGGTAAAATCTTGTCTCATTCTTCGGAATCGGATCCCGTGGCTTTACTGGAAGATCCACAATCTTTATACCGGCAGAACTTGATGCACTCCTGATTCTCTGTTCTTCTGCTTTTTCAAGCAGAATGTTATAGACATTCTCGTAAATCTCCTTGGCTCTTTTAAGTCTGAGCAGCTCCAGTGAATGAGAGAGAATATCAGGATTTCCTGCTTTGTAGGATTTAATTGCTTTTTCATAAGATTCGAGACGCCGCTTGAAAAGCTCAAGCTCCCCCTCTTTGGTCAAAACCGATTTACGCAGTTCCTGCCACTGACGCATTGTTGCCGGATCTATCGGACTGCTGCTCTTGGTCTGTTTGAACTCGAGCAGACGGTTCTCTATATCCTGAATCTCTCTGTCAATTGTGGATACACCCGCCAGTCTGATCCCAAGACCCTCAAGACGCAGCCTCTCTTTTTCCAGCTCGCTTAATTTTGCCCTCAGTTGGGAGTACTCCGGTGAACGCATATTGCTTGCAGGAGTAAATTTGCGCTCCAGGTTGGTGAGCTGTTTCTTTTCAGCATCGAGATCAGCCTGCTTTAGTCCGATCTGAGCCAGACCGCTTGCGTAAGCATCCTGAAGTGTTTTGAGCTCTGGTGTTGTCCCCTCATGAATTTGACCGGTCTTATCACTGAATGTCCGGTAATCCTGCTCCGCGGTTTCCAGTTTTTTCCTTATAAGTTCCAGTTGTTTCTCAATCTCAAAAAGAGCCCTGCGCGACTCCTCACTGGCAACCTCCTGACAACGGGTACGGAATATTTCGGTCCCTTTAAAAGAGATCTGATAAGCAAGGTCACTTGTTTTGGCGCGTGCAACCAGATTGAGAAACGATGTAAAGGTAGTTTTACGAAGGGAGAGACTGTTCTGGATATACTTCAGCGCCTCGTCTTTCGTAATTCTGGGAAAAACGCGTTCAAAATTATTCATCCCTATACTGTCAAGCACAGACTGCAGAAAAGTACGGCTGGCAAGAATACCCTCGTAAAAACTGAGATTTCTGTTAACATTTATCATTTGATTGACTACGGCACTATGCTCCTCTATGACCAGTGTGGAAGATGATTCGTATATATCTTCGATCTGAAATACATAATAGATTGTCGAGAGAAAGACGCTTAAGAATGAGAGGAGTATTATCCAGTGCCTCCGGAATATAACCGCAAGATAGTCTTTAAACCCGGTGTTTGTCTGAAACTTCTCTATTGATATTGAAGTCATATCTATTTAAAAAGATTGGCAAAGGTCTGAATCGTAACAATAAAAAGCAGTGTATTGTTCAAAATCGAAAGTATTGTCTTCCAGTCATACCATTTGGAATAGACAATTATGATATCACCTTCGTAAACAGCAGGTATCTGTTCCATCTGCCCCTTATCGATATAAGATTGAATATCGAGGACCTCCTCAACGGCCTTTGAGTTTTCGTGATGGGAGATTCTCCTTACTTTTGTCAAATCCGCCTTCTCTACCGGCCCTCCGGCAAGATAAATCACTTCGAACACATTCATTTTTTCTTCAAGATCAAATAGCCCGGGCTTCTGAACCGAACCGATAACCTTGACTTTCTTTGATCGCTCCTGGGCAAGGACTACCACCATGTCCTCGTTTTCCAGCTTGGGCATGGTTTCCAGTTCTCCCTCCTCCATGAATTTTAACAAATCATAAACTTCCTCGGAGCTGGGATTGCCCTTGTGGACAATTTTAACACGGGACAGATCAGCTTTCTCCAGCGCTCCACCAGCAAGCTTTATTGCTTCCTGTATGGTAGCCCCCTGAATAGCCTTCACCGGACCTGGGTTTAGAACCTGCCCCAGAACTGTAAGAGTAATTTCCGGTTTCTCGACAATTGATACCAGAACAAGAGGGTTGTCTATATGTCGTGCGAGTCTCAAAGTAAGTTCATTCATCAGTTCGGATGTGGTTATGTTTGTTATGATCTGATCGGCTAGCAGAGGGTACTCAATTGTACCGTTTTCATTCACAATGTACTGTCCGGAAAACTCAGGGTTGGACATCACCTGAATGTTAATTACGTGGCCGGCCCTGATAATCGCTCCGTACAACGGAAGATTGATAATTGCCAGAAACACTATTGCTCTGAATATCTTAAGCATCAAAGCCTCGCAGGGTAGATCCCGCTTTTATTTAACCGGCAGTCATAAACACGAATGGATAGGAGACCGTAACATCTCCCTCAGCAATCGGTTCAAACTGCCACATTTTTATTTTTCTCATTATTTCGTTCTCAAGCTCGGTATTTCCGGTTGTGTTCTCCAGTACTTTGACCATCGTAACACTTCCTGATGCTGAAATGGTGAACCTGACAGTTATTTTTCCTGATAGAGAAGGATCACGCTTGAGATACTTTTCATAGCTCATCCTGATACTTGTTTTATGAGATGCCACTACGGAGTTTATCACGTCAGAATCTCTCTTGGCATCCGATGATGCGGCTCCCTCGATACTTTCAGGCCGCTGGATCAGAAATTCACCTTTTTTTGCCAGCTCCATTGTTTTGGCACCACCGACATTTGCGATCAGATCGTCTATTTCCTGTCTGTGGGAAACAACCAGGTCCTTACTTTTCACCAGTTTCCGGTTGAGGACGTCAACCTCCTGTGTCTTCTGAAGTCCGCTCATGTTGGCCAGAGCGGCATCAAGATCGGTGAATTTTTCCTTCCGGTCTTTCATCGAGCCGAGTACATCAACAACCGAGGGCCCTTTGGCAGTTGTGCCCACACCTGTAAGCATCCCCAGAACTCCAACAGTCCGGATCTTTTCCTCTACCCGTGCTGTCCTTGCCTGAACAGATTTCTGAGCCTGTGCACGACTGACAGGCGCAGAAGATTTGACCTCAGAGGACTTCTGCTCTGTCTCGACCTTCGTTTCTGCGGGACCTGCAGCAGTTCCTGTGGCTTTTTTCTCTGTTTTTGGGATGGGTTTCTCAATTATCAGGCGTGCGAAACGCTCAGGTATCTCCTCGATTACTACTTCCACCTTCTTTACCTCTATCTTGTTTGTGTAGTAAATCAGGGCGGAATGGATTAGAATAGACAAAAGTGCTAAAAGGAAAAAACGAAGATCGATTTTTCTCCAAGGTGTGCCACGCAATTGCCTCAAAGAGCGGTTGTCAATAATAAACCTGCCGCTGCTTCCGGCAATAAAAGCGTTATCGGTATTACTCACCACTTATTCTCCTCGTTTCCTTACAGCTAGAGAAAAATTATTGAACTCCTGCTGTCCGCAGGTGTACATAATTTTCTTTATGAGGCGGAAACGGATCTTTTTATCACCCTGAATCGTAATCTCACCCTTGAATTTGGTTTTACTGGAGTACTGCCCGATCTTTTCAGTCGCCGCCCTCCGGTTCCCAAGCCAACTGTAAAGGCCGGGAATAATCAGTTCATCGGATTCAAGCACTTCAGGAACATCTGCTACCTTCTGATCTTCAGCAAGTATGTACTTATTATTGACAATTAAAGTAACTCTCAGTTCGGGTTTTTTCTGTGCGCTGGATTCAGGAAGATCCAGCTCTTTGGATATGGTGATGATCTCGCCTTCTGAAGAGAAACTCTGGAGAAGGTAGATTAGAAGAATAGTCATCACATCAACCAGAGATGTAAGCTGGGGTTTGAAAGCCTTTATCTGTCCTTTTCCCCTCGTTTTGCGCAAGCGTTTGAGGGAGGATTTTGATGCAGGAAAACTCATATTGCCTCTTCTGAATCGACTACCCTGAATATCTTGTCCAGATTTGTACCGGTAAATAAGCTCCTGATGAATCCCTGCGGATTTAAAAAAACCAATTCCCTCTTCTGCTCCTCAAGCAGCCGCCAGAGATACACAAATGCACCCAATCCATGGCTGTCTATAAATGTCGTCTTGCTCAGATCTACCACTATTTTCTCAGATTCTGCCTTTCTCAGATTCTCAAGCTTCTTTGTGATCTTACCCACATTTTCTCCTGTGATTTCACCGTTTATCTCCAGCACAGGAGTGGATCTGAATTTTTTTATTTTGAGTCTTATACTCATCCTACATCTCCTGATAAGCCGATGTCAGGAAATTGTGATTCACGACATACATCCATGAACTTGATTATGTCATCATATAGAACTTCTGACTCCAGAACAAGTACAACACTTTTCTGTGACGGGTACTGGAACTTGATTGCTTTAAGGAGAACCCTTAACTGTTCAAACTGATACTGCCCCTGAACTCTGGGGACCTGATCCAGTTTCTTGCCGGTACCCACTATCCTGAATCCTTCGTTTGTAACCACTATGGAGATATCCAGTTCCTTGGATTCTGTTGCCTCGCCTGCTGTACCCTGTGCGGGCGGCAGAGAGAAATCTATTACTGCGATATGAGTGAATACTGCCATGGAAACAAGAAAAGGGATAAGCACCATAAAAAGATTCATCACCGGTGTCACATCCAGATCAACCAGTTCTATCTCTTTACTGACCGACTTGTTGGCTCTCTTTGTGGCAGGAAAAGCTTTGTCCATAATCTTGTCAACATCTATGTCAGCCATAGCACCCCCGGGATCAGGATCTGCGCTGGGCGAAAAGGAAGTTTAAAAGCCGGACTGAACTCTCATCGATCTCCTCGATAATGGTGTTTGATTTGGAACCCATTATCGAATACATAATCATACATGGAATCGCTACAATCAGTCCCAATGCCGTTGTGTTCATAGCGATCGCGATACCTTTTGCAAGTACTACAGCTTTTTGTGAGGGATCTGCTGCCGCAAGTGCACCAAATGCCTGCTGAAGACCGAAAATTGTACCCAGAAGACCCAACAGAGTGGAAATGTTTGCGAAAAGGGAAAGATAATGAGTTCTGCGCTGGATGCGGGGCAGTTCTCTTAAAGCAACTTCATCCACTGCGTTCTGAATCTCCTGATCAGGCTCCTGTTGCTGATAATGCCAGAGAGCAGACTCCAGAATTGCAGAAAGCGGAGTCTTTGTTTTAGCGCAGATCTGTCTGGCTTGCTCAATCTCACCGTTACGCACAAGACGGGTAATCTGTGTCAGAAGAGCTTTGGCGTCGATACGGCAGTGAATGTAATAAAAGTAAAGTCTCTCCAGCACAACTGCAAACGCAAATGCCGAAACAGCCGCGATAGGATACATCCATACTCCACCCTCCTGAAACCATCGGGCTATCGCTTCCATTCTTTCTCCTCCTTATATTAATAAACAGTCATTGGCTTCTTTTTCTGCGCTGAAAAATACCCTGAAATGGTAATTCCCATGGATATGCCTGAACATTGAGTCTATCATTCACCTGCTGGATATGTCAACACTTCTCCATTTCTGCCTATTCTATTATAGGCGTAAACGGCAGCGGGTCCGCCAGGTCCTCAAGAAATGATCTCTCAAATTTTATTTCCCTGTACACTGTCTTTTCTTTTGGAAGAAAAATCATCACCTGGGGTTTCTCAACTTTACCTTTTATTTTCACACCTACAGTAAAAGTGATCGTACCGGGCTGCTCGATTCTGTATCCCTGTTCTTCAACACTGTCAGATTCTGTATCTGGAGCACCAGGAGATCCATAGCTGCAAATTGCACAAATGAGAACGAGAAAAAAGAGGGCCGGCTTTATCATAACTTTACCTCTTTCTGTTCCGGGCTGAAATTCTTTATCGACGGGAATTTATATACATCCTCCCTGACCTCTTCCGCAGCGAGCGGTTTATTGAAACCTGGTGGTTTGGGAAGAGAAACTTTTGTTCCAACTGACATCAAAAGTAAAGGGAATACTCCATTGCTGGTTTCATCCCTGCTTATTGCTCTGATTGCAATGACATTTTTGCCTTTCCTGATTTTCCCCATCAGATCCCAGGAAAGCGCTTTGGCAGCAAGTGTTAATGAGGTATCGCGGGCCAGTAAATCACCATTAAAATAAACCTCGACCGGTCCTCCTGATGACAAATAGAGAGTGGCGGAGTGCGGGGTTTCTGCGATAGTAAAGGACCTTCTGAAAAACACCTCTTTAAAGGGCTTGTAATTCACGCTGTCCTCGGGATTACCTGAACCAAGCCACATCGGAAGAGGAGCGTTGTTACCGGGAAAACCTGTAACCAATGGCTTTTCACTGAAAAAAGCTTTCTGGGCTTTTGCCCAGGTGGAATCAGAGGTGTCGAATCCCTGCCAGTTTTTTAAAGAATCAGAAGTACATCTCCATTGTGATCCTGAACTGATCGAGGACTGGACCAGTTGATCTTCCTTTGAACCATATTCTTCAGGGAAATTCTGGAAAAGTCTGACATAAGCATGTGTGACATAATCGCCAGCAGCATATTTCTGAGATGTAAAATTGAGGATTGTTTTGTATATTTCAAATGCCTGTTCCTGGAATTTAAGTCCGATCTCCTCGAATCTCACTTTGTATTCCTCTTTTTCAGCCTCGCTTATACCGGCGGGAAACGGCGGGCGTTTGAAAGCTGTTTCACACAGAAGATCCATGCACCGGGCCTTGTTAAAGAGCAGTTTTGCGATGCTGTTTTGAGAATCCCTGACACTGGGATCGTCCAGTTTATAGGCTTCTGCGATTTTAACAGCCTTAAGGTAATTTGTCAAAGCCTGATCCTCATATCCCTCGATCTGCTTAAGAAGCTTGGTCTGGTAGATAAATCGCTCGTATGCATCGAAATTTCCCGGGATAGGAGCATCTCTGGCTATATTGACAACATCACTGTAAGTTTCTCCAACAACAAAGGATACTCCGGTTATGCTGCTACTGGCTTTTTTATAATATTCACTGAACTCCTGATAAGTACTGCCAAGTTCGAGACACTTGAGGAACAGATCGATTGCTTTTTCCTGAAATGGAGCGATCTTCTGAAGCATCTGAAGCTTACGGGCTATTAGTGCGAAACCCTCAAGCCGTCCTTTCTCTCCGGTGCTTCGGGCGATCTCTACAAGTGATAGATAGTTCTCCCCGGCGGCATATGGAAGATATGTCAATTTATCACGGGATTGCATGACATATTTGTCTTCTATCTTCTCTTTTATGCCAAGCTTGACATTCTGCTCGTGATAATGCACGGCTTTATCGATGAAATAGTTCTCGATTGCCTGTGCTATACCCAGCTCAAGGGCTATCCTTTCCTCAATTGATCCGAAAGAGGGACGCTCCTGTTTGAATATCCCAAGAGCAAAGTCCTCGTAGACCTGTCCAATCTGGAAAATCGAGCGGGTTGTCCACTCGGAGATATTGAACTTTATAACCCGGGTATAGCACTCAAGCGCTTTGTCAAGCAGATCGGATTTTTCTCCGAGCTGCTTCTTATAAAGTTGTCGAGCGCTGCTGAGTGAAATATTATTCATTTCAGTATGCCTGATTTCTCCAATAGTAAACATGGCTTTGGCGGCATAAAACTGATTCATGGTACTGGGGTTTTTAAGTTTCGCGAACGTTGAAATCGCTTTTTCCAGTTGAATTACAGCTTCCTTTTCCCTGTTTTGCATGTAAAAGGCGATTCCGGTCATGCAAAGAGCCTGCACAACCCTGTTTTCATCATTACCGAATCTCTCGGAAAACATCTGATTGACTCTGGCGACACTTGCCCAGTCCTTGATTTTTCCATAAATCTCACCAGCCCTGAAAAGCACATCCGCTGCGTCCTCGGACTGAGGAAAAACCTGGGCCATTTTCTCAAATGCCGCTCCTGCCTCCTTCAGCTTTCCTCCATTTTCAAAACAGAAAGCCGCATTATACAGGGAAACAGAAGCAAGTTCAGATTTCGGATAGTTGGCAGTGACTTTCAGGTAAGCTTCCGCTGCAAGATCCCATTGAAGCAGTTTTTCATAGCATTTCGCAATTCGGAACTGAGATTTAGGGAGAAGTTCTGAATTACTGTATTTTTGAAGTAACCGCTGAAAAACCAGAATAGCATGAGACCATTCTGCCTGCTTCTCGTAACTCAACCCTGAATTAAACAGGGCGATGTCGGCTATTTTGGATTCGGGATATTCAAGAGCTACACGCTCATACTGTGTCGCCGCATCCTTGAAACGACTCTGTTCCTCGAAGCTCTCTGCCATCCTGAATATCGACTCGGCGATTCTGGTCAATGCTTCCTGTTTGTCTACACCGTCAACAGCAACACTGCTCAGCTTTTTGTACCATTCCTGAGCCTTGTCGAACATTTTCTCTTCATAATAGGCCTGAGCTATCATCTTTGTGGCATCCAGCGCGTTTGGACTCTCGGGAAATCTGCTTATTATCTCTTCGTATACAGCCCGGCTCTGCTCGAATTTTCTGTTATTGTAAAGTAGTGATGCCTTGATAGTGAAAACTTCAGCGGTTTTTGACGTGTTTGGATTGATGCTGATGTAATTGTCACAAGCCCTAATCATAAGTTCGGAAGCGGGAGAAAGGCCGCTCGCCGGGGACTTGGTGTTTTCGACAGGCTCGAATACTGCCTTTGAACTGTCGGACAGTGTCTGTGACAGAGAATCGGCCTGCTGCCTGGAATCGGGTATTTTTATGGAAGAAACTTTACTGCCGCTGCTGACACAGCCAGCCAGTAAAAAACCTGATAGCAATAAGGGAATTCCTCTGTAAAACAGGACTGAGCATATCCTGGAAAACATTTCTTACCGCTGATTCCTTTCAGTGCGTTGTTGCATTTTCCTGTTTCAGCAGGTTCTGAGATGCCACGATGGCGTTCCATGCGGCAGTTTCTCTGTATTTACTGTCCGGATATCGTTTGGAAACTGCCATATACTCTTCTGCAGCTTCCGCATAATTCCCCAATGAAAATTTGATCTCTGCGAAATTGTAGTGACACTCATTTGCCTGTGGAGATTCCGGGTAGGCTGAAATGAATTCACTATATGCTTCCAGTGCCGAGGAATAAATACTGCTGTCATTTTTCTGCAGCGCATACTGATGGAATCCGATTGCTCCCTCATAAAGCTGCTTTGAAGCGACACTGTCTGCCTGTTCCTTTACTTCATTATTCTGTGATTTTGCCCAGGCGCTGTTACGATTGTATTTCCTGTAAAAATCTATCTTTATCCGGTTGGTTTCCTCGATACCGATCTCACGTTCTTTAATTGCGAGCAAATCAGATTCAGCAACAGGATTTTTCTCATAGTTGGGATATGTTTTCAGCAGTGTTGTAAGTGTCTTTTTGGCCATATCTGTCCGCCCCTGGTCTCTGTATACAGTACCAAGACGATGCAGGATCTGACAGCCTTTCTTGATATCGCCCAGCTTCTTGATAAACGAGAGAGCTCTCTGCAGACCTTTATCGCCTGTAAGGTCAGTTTCACTGAAACTGATAGCTATATAATCCATAGATTCTTTTTCCAGCAGCGCCGGCCGTTTTGCCGAACCGGATTCGCCGAGACTTACCAGTGCCAGAAATGAACTGATTGCCTTCTCAGGATTTGACAGGCGATATTGGGCCCAGGCAAGTTTATACAGAGCCTCATCAAACCATTCGCTCTCCGGATATCTCATCGTTGCCTGATAACACTTTATGGCCTGGTCAAGTTCACCTCTGTCAAAATTATACTCCCCGCAGTACATCCAGGCCTGAGGAGTATGGACGCTTGTTGGATAAAGTGCAGCAAGGTTTTCCATATAATAAAGAGCGCTGTCAAGCATTGATAAGTCATTAAAACACCAGGCCAGACTGTAATAGGCTGAGGGAATAAATTCCGATTTCTGATATCCATTGATAACAGCTCTGAACTGCTCGATACTCCTGTCATGATTCAACCTGGGTTGATCGGGAGCCACAGGGGGCTTAAGAAGCTTCCCTTCCCTGTATTCATCAAGTTTACTGTTATATTCCGCAAGATCCTTTTCATATCTCTCATAATCCGCTGTATACTTCTTGTTCTCTTCGGCATAATAGAGTTCACCAAGCTGATACCTGAAATAGGATTCATCAGCACTGTCCAGACGGGTGCTTAAAATGGCAGGAAGCTCTTCAGTAAGTTTACTGAAATGCATTCTGGAAATACTGTCCTCTTTAACCAGAAGAGAATCAATTCTGGATGAACAAATCTGCTTCTCCTCCATGTAGCTCTTTTTGAGTGTGGAATCAGATGTTTCAGCAATCATCTCGCCCAGCTTAAGCTCTCTCTGCTTTACAAGGGCTTTCTCCCAGTCGATATACTCTTTTTCCCAGTTAAATTTATCAATCGCGGCCACTGTAGAGAAAACAGCAGATTTATCAACAATATTCTTTATACGGTTACGGATCTGCCTGGCATTGGACAGCATCGGACTGCCGACCGCCTCCGAATGTTTACCCTTTGCTTCCAGTATAAGAGAATCGAGATAATGAAGCAGGCGTTCACGATCGGGAGAAAATGCTTTCTCCTGAAAAGAACCGGTTTTGTAATGTTTGCTTAACAGGTTACAAATCCTCTCAACTTTTTTGTAGGATTCATTGATAGATTTGTAATCCGGCCATTTCTCCTGATGAAGTCTGCCTAAAAGAGTGGTCAGTTCCCGACGGGCATAGGCGTACTTCTGGGCGTTTTCTTTAGATTTTTCTACAACCTCTTTTCTGGAAATCTTCTCAAGCATCTGCATTAGACGCTGTTCCTCTTTTTTGAGGTAAACGATTTTTTTCCAGTCATATCCGGCTTTATAGAGATTCTTCTCAGCTAAAATTAGAATTCCCTCTGCTCCAAGAGGTGATTCCGGTGCCTGGTTTATCAGTTTGCGAAGAGCAGTCTCAGCTTTGTCATCCTGGCCCAGTCGGATATAGCACCAGAGAATACCGAACATGGCCCGGTCAAAATCTTTCTTGTCGTTTAAAATGTTGTAAAAAAGAGAGAGTGCCTTTTTATAATTGCCTATTTCATAATAAAGTTGTGCTACAGCAAGATTGATTTCACGGAAAGCAAAAGCATCCTCAGGTGAGTTAACTTTGTACTTTAAGGTACTTTCCATAATTGAAAGTGCTGTTGCCTTATCGCCAATCTGAAGGTAGGAACGGGCAAGAGCATGCATCACATGAAGCGAATATGATGCAGTCTTGTCAACCAGTGATGCCAGCTTGAGAAAATTATCCTGTTTTTGGAGTGCTAGACCACTCTCCAGCACAATCCATAACAGAAGATTCTTCCTGCTGCCCTTAAGGCCGGAGAAATCTATGGAATTTCCCTCACTCCAGAGTCTCTCGTAATCTCTCAATGCGTAAAGACACTGCATTCTGTATAAGGTTTTTGATGTCTGCTCACTTTCAGGAAATTTGACCATTATGGAAAGCACATCATTGTATTCACCTTTAAGAAAATGAACCCGGGCCAGCAGTTTATATAATTCATCCACATTCATCCCGGATTCAAAACGCTTTAAAAGGATGACAAGCTTTTGATGAGCAAGGTTTAATTTGTTCTCCTGAAGATATTTGTGAATTCTGTCTTTCTCAACCTGGTACATTTTAAACAGATCGTCTTTGCTGCTTTTTGACGCAAGATGATCTTTGATATAATTGAGCTTCTGATAATACTGCTCAGATTGTAATCCGAGATTGGCTTTAAGAATCTCGAAAAACTCCTCCTCAATTGGTCCGTTGCTGCTTTCTTTCTTGAAACCGAGTCCAAGCTTCCTCATTACAAAGTTGAGCAGGGAATCGCTTTTGTTCCAAAGGCTGTCAATATTGTGCTTGACATCGAGCATCTGGGTGATCCGTTTCATATCACCCTTTTCAAGTGTTTCAAACATGCTCTCTACAGGCTCCCCAACGACCATCTCACGCAGTATCTCTATAGCATCGTTAAGAGGGGGCTTGAATGCTTCCACCTCTGAAAGAAGAGAAGCATATTTCTTCTCGATTTCCATGGCACGTGTGTTAAGCTGACTCATGCTCTCTTCATTAAGACCGGTCAACTCAGGAGGGAAGAGGCCAAGGTCCCGGATCTCAGCAAGCACATCGGCAATAGCCGACAGTTCTCTGGAAAGAACTCCGATCTTATACCATTCCGATCCAAGTCTTGTTGTCAGGTTTTCCCTGATTCGCCACTCGTCGCTTTCATCTTTTGACCTGGCGGCAAATAGACAGTCCGGGCACAAGACAAGAATAATTCCTGTCATGAGTGCGCCTCTTCTCAAGAGTTTATAGACTGTCTTTTTCATACCTTCCACCGGGCTTATCAGCCGTTAATCTTTCCTTTTCGGGGCAGCTTTCTTATCCTGTTCCTGATCTGCGCCCTTAAGACGGTTATCTATATCCATCCACTTATTCTGTCTACGGTTTTTCATTATGAGAAAACTTCTCATCATCTCCGCACCTGTCATCTTGTACCGGAGAGGAAAAGAAATTGATGCGGCGAGTTTCCATTTGGTAAACCAGGGATCGAAAGGATCAGTGACTCCGTATTTTAATTCTTCCGGATAATAACCATCGTCAAGCCGTTCACCATCCTCTCTACTCATGATAGAATACTTGTTCCTGCTCAGAAGTAGAGGAAAGGCAAGAGAGAGCACAATTCCGTTATCATATCTCACATTTCCGCCCAGAGTCAGATACATTGGATTTTCAGAAAAGAAGACAGCGAATTTTCTTCCGTCTTTCTGGCTGACAATCAGTGGTTTTGTCAGATTGTTGAAAGCTTCGATAGAATATATCAGAAAAAAATCGAAACCGTAGCCGCTGTAAATTATCCCTGAATCAAAAAGATACTGGAAACACTCAAGACGGTCGGATCTTAATGGAATACGCGCTCCGGCATTTATCAACCCTCTCAGCGGCAGTTTGCTTATCCTGGGGAGAAGATCTAACTCGTAAAGAAATTTGGCATCCATGCTCGTCCCTTCCACTACAAATCCCTCGGGCATGAAACCAATGCAGCCTCCCAGGGTAGGATTGGATTCGAAAAACTGGCGAACGAATCTGATGTCAAGACCGAAGCCATGGAGGCGTAATTCCTTGTTGTTGGGAATTGTAAACTTTGCCCCGGCGACCAGGTTGCCAAACCTGAATTTGTAGGAGAGCATTCTTGATTCAAGTATAAATGTCATAAATTCTCCGATTCCGGCCTGGGCACGGATCTCCGGGAATGCATAGAAATTCGAGAACCATTTCTGCTCTCTGGCTACTACCGGATCATCCCTGGAAGGTGTGTCATCCCATACAAAACCTACACCTGTGAAGGTTATCCAGATATTGCCCGGCCCCGATGTATTGGAATTAAGAAGCTTGTAAAACGCTTCTCCCCTGTTCCGCTTCTGATTGCTTTCAGCAGAAAGGCATGGAATCAGGCTGAAGCCCAGAAGGATAAACATTATTATGCCGTGCGTGAATCTCATTCGAGTTCCTCCAGAAGACTTTCAATTTCCTGCATTCTCTGATGTATTTCCTCACGTCTCTGGAGCTGCTCTTTTTCCTGAGCCGCATCAGGGAGATCAGCTTTCAGCTCATCAAAGGTTATCTCAAATTCGGGCCTGATTGATTTCTGCTGCTCTATGTTTCTTGCTACGAAATCTTTGCTCTTTTCCTTTACTCTCTCGACAAAAATCATTGTCCGGATCGCTTCTGTATTTGTCTCTCTGTAAAGAAGAGGAACCTCAAGTGCAAATGATACATCAACGTACTTTGCAGGAAGCGGTCTCACCCGTTTGACACTCTGGAAAACAAGTGCACGAACGGAACTTAGGATGCTCATCCTGTTTAAGATCCTGTACCTTATGCCCGGTTCTACCCAGAAGGTTTTCTGCTCAAAATTCTTGTCACCAGCAGTAAAGGCTTTGTTCTTTTTTTCTTTGTAAAGGCCAAGCCCCGCATCGAGAATGATACTGTGCTGATACATCTTCCATTCAAGCCCGGCTTTGAAGGAAAGCTGCTCATAGAGATAGAGTATGTCAGGATCATCTGCCATGCTGAAAGACACATAGCTTTTAAGGGGAAATCTATTGAACAACGCAATCCAGTCCAGATCGATGATCGCCGAAGGCCTGATATAAAAATTGTAATCAGGTTTGCCTTCCTCTGCAGACCCGATAAGGGTATCCTTTGTAGTGGAGAGGTAAAGATCTCCATTGAGACTCATTCCGAAAAACCTTAAATTGTTATTTCCCGGAGTTGTTATCTGAAGACGACAATCAATTGAACCGAGTCCTTGAAAATTGGTGAAAGATGCCCGGCTGCTAAGCTGCATAATTTCGGATATTCCAACTGCTGCATTGAACGAGGGATCAGCTCTGAATCCGTTTTCTCCGTATCCTCCCGACAACAAAGCACCAGCCGTGATGTTGCCGTTTCCGGCTACATTGGAAGATGGGATGTTGAATGTACCCTCGTTTCTTCCCCTCTTCACAGTCTGACCCCATGACAGGAGACTGCAACAGAGAAGAATAAGCAGGGGAGAGGAGTAAGAGCGAAACATAGGGTTACCTGCTCATTTCTTTTTGCAAGTTTTTCGTTCCGCTTATCACCACCGGAAGCAGTGTTGTCTCATTAAACCGTTTTCCGCTTTTTCTTAACTGCCGTTTAAACTCCCGCAGTGACTCGAGATCTTCCAGAGTAAAGAGTCTCCAACCGTTACAGTTTCTCTGGTTTGAGATATTCAGTTCCGGGTCCTCAAGCCATCGCTTGAGAGTGGACAGAGAGATACGGAGTTTTTTAGCCACTTGCCCGCTGGTCAGGTACTGTGACATCAATGCCGCTCCTTTACTTTTGTTAATAAAAGAAAACGTCTGCTGATACACAATATATTGTATGTTAATGCTTTTATATATACATTGGATTGTGTCATTGTCTAACTCCTTGATTTTTCTGCAATTAAAATATCCTTAAACCCTGTCATTAACCTGATCATTAACCCTGTTTTAATTATACCGCTGTTTCTACTAATGTCAATGTTTTTGTGGCTCTCTTCGGGGGGATTTTGGGTCCCTTCCCTTTTCGGGGTCGGTATCGGAATCGGAATTGAGTCTTTTATCTACAGAGATTATGAAGAAAAAAAGTGGCCTGTGACCACTTGTCTTTGCGAAGTGTTATGTTGAAGAGGGCCAACCCCCGTCGAAAGATAGAGAATCATATTGTCCAAAGTTTGGAAGGGTAGGAATGTGCAGAGGTACAGATGAAGTAGAGTTTATGTAAAAATGGAATCGACTTGCTGCTGGGGTGGATAAAGAAAAAACAGTATCGTTTTTCTGGTGTTGTTTTGCAGGGAACGAAAATTGCTTTTTTTTTTGGATCTCTGTTTTACCTCAGAGGTGAAATAGTGACTTAATCTGTTAAATGGGAGCCTCACTGATTCATAGATTCACCCCAGAGGAGAATTAGGGACATTACAGCCCTCATCTCGAGTTTTCTTCCCGTTTCCTGATATCTACCCCCCAAAAAAAATATGATTAATAGATAAAACCAGACTTACGACTTTCGTTGTTTCCTGACTCTGAATCATCCTCTAAAGGCAAAGAACCTTTATCATGCCGCTCTTCCCGGTATATGCAGAAACGTGATGATTATGTCAATTGATTTCACCCTGTCATCTGCATTCCGAAATCACTCCGATCATTTAATCAAAAAAAACACAGTTCAGGACTGGGTTTGGATTGGTGGAATGCTAATTGCTCATTTATAAAAACACCTGCTGAATGGTTTAAATACGCATCACTTTGCTTTCGGAGTTAAGATGATTTCAAAACTTAATATGGCACTGGTTTATTTCCTCATAGCAGCATTACCCCTGTTTATAGGTAATCACTGCTCCTCTTTCGGGCAGCACGGAAAGGATTCTCCAAAGCTTGGTGCAAAAACTTCTCCCAATATCTCCGATCCCGGCCCCCTCAATAAAATCTTCGGGGAGATTGCAGAGAAGACAATCCCTACTGTAGTTTCGGTAATTCCTACTACTATAGATACTGTGGAATTTTTCAGAAACCCCTTTTTCTTCAAAGACACATCATCCGCAACTCCTTCTGATTACTTCTTCGGTTCTCCGGGAAGGGCTCCGCCGGTAGAGAGGCGGGAATACAGGCAGCAGGGGCTTGGCTCTGGAGTGATTATCTCCTCTGATGGCTATATTCTCACTAATTACCATGTCGTGCAGGGTGCTGCAGAAATCCGGGTTCTTCTGTCTGACGGGAGGAATTTTTATGCACGGGTGATTGGTGCTGATTCCCTGGCTGATGTGGCTGTTATCAAATTGAACGAAAAGGTAAACAATTTACCTGTAGCCTTTATAGGCAACAGTGATTCCCTGAAACCTGGAGATATTGTGGTTGCGGTTGGAAACCCATTTAGCTTCACCTCTTCGGTTACCCTGGGGATAGTTTCAGCACTGAATCGTAAAATTGAAGGATCAGAGATGTATCAGGATTTTATCCAGACTGATGCCGCGATCAATCCTGGAAATTCCGGTGGTGCGCTTGTGAATGTACGGGGGGAACTGGTCGGCATTAACACAATGATTATTACCCCATCGGGAGCTTTTGCCGGGGTCGGTTTTGCAATCCCGATCAACACCGCAGCAAAAGATGCTCAAGACCTGATACGCACAGGTACTGTTACCAGAGGATATATCGGTGTCAATATTCAGGATCTTAATGAATCTGCCGCTGATGCACTTGGGTTGAAGAGCACCCGGGGAGCCCTGGTTTCCGATGTCGTAAAAGGAGAACCGGCTGATAAGGCGGGTTTAAAAAGGGGAGATGTGGTTTTAACCATAAATGGCAAAGAGGTGGAGAGCGGCAATGGTTTGCGAAATATTGTGGCATCTTTCAGACCCGGCCAAACTGTACCACTGACAGTTATGAGGGGTGGAAAAGAGGTAAAACTGAAGATCACAATTGCCGAGAGAAAATCGACAGGGACTGTTAAGCCTCCAAAGCAATCACGGCAGCAGTCTGAAAAAAAAGAGGCATTTCTGGGACTCGAGCTTACAAATCTCACTCCTGAAATCCGTCAACAGCTTAACATTCCTCAGGATGAGAACGGGATTGTGGTTATAGGCGTGCAACAATCATTGTCGGATGAGCGGGCACTCTTGATCAGGGGGGATCTGATTCAGGAGATCAAAATAAGAAGTGAAAATTTTAAAGATATTAATTCTGTAGAACAGTTCAGGCAAATAGTGGCAAAACTAAAACCCGATGACTCAGTGATGCTCCTTGTGATGCGAAGAAGGGAAACCTTTTTTGTGTCCTTCAAGGCCGGTAGCTGAACACCGTTTATCTATCCACTACTGTTTGTTTCGCTCATCGGGGCCGGTATCGGAATCGGCATCGGTATCGAATCTTTAAGTACAGATATCATTTTTAAAAAGAGGCATCCACACTGAGAACATTTTTTAACCCTGGTTTGATACCGACTGCACCAAAAAACTCTTCTCTTTCAATACCACCTCAGTCCCCTCAATGTGGTTGGCGCTTCGGTATAACCTTTGCAGCCATTCGATATCCTCTTCCTGAACGTGATTCAATCGGAATTTCTGCATTTTAAAAGGTATCATTCTGCATGAGTTCAAATGGCCCGATTCTCCTATATCAATAAGGTACATGAAAGTGAGATCGCTCCTGAACTCCTCAAAGTCCGATATTCCCTCGTAATCATTGATGAAATCACCACAGCCGTAAAGAATAAGACTTCCTTTATATATCTCAACTCCTCTGGGATGATGTGAGGAATGTCCGTGAATTACCGTGGCTCCGGTTTTGTCTATAAGATCATGCGCAAATTGTCTGTATAAGGGGTTAATCTCATATCCCCAGTTGCTTCCCCAGTGAATGGAGATGATTACTATATCACCAGAGTCCTTCTTCTCCTTTATCAGGTTTGCAAGAAGATCTGCTGATTCTTCTGACAGGTTGAAAACCATGTTTATACCTGCTCTGTCTTTTTCTGCTGCCCATTCAAAGGGAATTCCGCTTGTTTGGGATCCGACTCCAAAAACAAGTATACGCTTCTCTTTATTTTTAATATGGAAAAGAGCCGGGGTTTGAGCACTTGCAAGGTTGCAGCCTGCTCCAGTGTGGGAAATCCCTGCCTTATCAAGGACAGAGAGTGTCTCTTCAAGACCCTCATATCCCCAGTCAAGTACATGATTGTTTGCTAGGGAGCAGCAGCTTATTCCTGCGACCGTTAGGCAGGGTATGTTCTCCGGGTTCATTCTGTAGTTTATACCCTTATATTTCCAGTAGTTCTCATTATGAGTAATACTTGTTTCCAGATTGATAAGGCGGAAATTGATGGATGGATCTCTAATTAATTCCAGAGCATCACCCCAGATGTAGGAATAATCGACAGGAGAGGGGATGTTTCCGTTTACTGATTCTGCCAGTCTCAGGTAATCGATTGAATTTCTGATGTATGGCTCATAAATTCGGGGTGGTAATGGATGAGGGAGTGCCTGATCGATGCCCCTTCCGGTCATCACGTCTCCGCAAAGAAATAGTCTTAAACTACCCATCTGAGGCCTCCAAAACGAATGTGGAAAAGACTTGCAATCGTTATACCAGATAGTATTCTGAAACTTTCGTAAATTGGTCTTGAACCGAGGCGTTTTTGTTGGTGATCAGTGTTGCCTTTGGACATCAAGCCTGTGAAAACAGGCATCCAGGGTTTTGAGTTCTTGAGACAGGATTTCTTATAGTAAAAAATAGTCAGTAACTCGTCTCATTCATTTATTCACCTAAGAGATGAATTAGTGACTTAACAATCAGCTCAAGGTGGGAACAAAAATTGCTTTTAAACAAAACAACCAAAAATTCCACTGTAAAAAAGGAGCATCTATGTTATTCGAACTCTCCATTTATCCTCTGGGCGACCTTCATTTAAGCAATGCACTGGCTGGTGTCCTGAAAATCATCCATGAGAGTAAAATTCCCTACAAGATTACACCCACTGGAACCTGTATGGAGGGAGAGTGGGATGAGGTGATGAATGTCATAAAAGTCTGCCATAATAAAATTCGTGAACAGTCTCCTCATCTGATAACCTCTATCATAATCGAAGATGAAAGAGGGGAAACCAACAAATTGACTCAGAATATCAAATCCCTTGAGAACAAGGTAGGTTTTACTCTTAACCATTAACATTTTGAAATCAGCAGTGTCCGGTTAATTTACAGGTAGTCTCAATACCTTGTTTCCGGAACCAAAATCAGTATCGGTTGGGTCCATTTACCGGAACACAATTGATCTGAATTATTCAGGTTTTATACCTGGATAATTCAGATACAAACAGGAACATGGCAAAAGCTGAGTAGCGAGAGCAGGTGACCAGTCTTTTTGTTAGTAGAATCTGCTTTCTCTTCTGGTCCAATTCACCTGAGTAAAGTTATTTTGTGATCTCCTCTCTTTTTTTTTTCAAAAACAGCACACTTTCGCTTTCGTATTATTCCAGTAAAAACATGAACCCTGTCCTGATGTTTCCATTAGATCTGAAAGCTTCCTTTAATTGGAGAGGAGATCCCTGATTAATTCAGCTTAATATTGCCACTCCCCGGCTCCTGTATTATCTTTTCCGATCACCATTGGAGGACTACTACATGAATATTACCGAACAACTGATTAAAGATTTTGAATTCAAACCCTTTCAGGTAGAAAACACCCTTGCTCTTTTTGATGAGGGGGCAACAGTTCCTTTCATCGCACGTTACCGTAAAGAGAAAACAGGTTCCCTCGATGAAATACAGGTACGTGATCTGCTTCATAAGTACACTTACTATAAAGAACTCGATGAGAGAAGAACAACAATACTGGAAAGCATAAAATCTCAGGGTAAATTGACACCTGAACTGGAAAAGAAGATCAATGAAACTCTGAGCAAAACCGAACTGGAAGATCTTTACCTCCCATACAAACCTAAACGCTCTACCCGTGCTACAAAGGCCAAAGATGCCGGTTTGGAGCCACTAGCAAGATGGCTTGCTGAACTTGAGGATCCTGCTTGTGATCTTCTTCTTAAAGCCGCTGAATTTCTCAATCCGGAAAAAGAGATCGACTCTCCGCAGAAAGCGCTTCAGGGCGCGTGTGATATCCTGGCAGAAGAGCTTTCTGATGATGCAGAAACAAGGAAATGGATGCGTGAGCTGGCGTTTGAACAGGGACTGCTCGTCAGTGAAGTAAAGAAGGAGTTTGAAGGACAGAAGACAAAATTTGAAATGTATTATAATTTCAAGGAAAAGGTGAGTACTCTCCCCTCACACCGTGTCCTGGCCATGTTAAGAGGAGAACGCGAAAAAGTCCTCAGACTCTATCTTGAACTCCAGGAGAGTGCGGCAATCAACTATCTGAATTCAAAGTTGATCCGTTTTCCTGAGAGTGCTGCAGTGGAAACGCTTAAAAACGTGGTAATTGACAGCTTAAACAGGCTTCTTCTTCCGGCAACAGAAACCGAAGTACGCAAGGAGATCAGGGAAAGAGCCGAGGCAGAGGCGATCAAGGTATTTGGAGAAAACCTCGAGGCACTGCTGCTCTCTGCGCCTGCAGGAAGAAAAGCGGTTATAGGGGTGGATCCGGGATTCAGGACCGGATGTAAGCTGGCTGTAGTTGATGATACGGGAAAATTTATTGAACACTCAAATATCTACCCTCATGAGCCTCAGAATAAAAAGGAGGAGGCCCGGGCAATCGTCCTTGCATATATCCAGAAATATGATATCCGTCTCATAGCTATCGGAAATGGAACCGCAAGCAGGGAAACTGACGAGTTTGTGCGCGAGGTGCTCAAGGATGTTCCACCGGAGAAAAGGCCGGTCAGTGTTGTTGTAAATGAGTCCGGTGCAAGCGTTTACAGTGCCTCCGATGTAGCTATACATGAATTCCCGGACCTTGACCTTACCGTAAGAGGTGCCATATCGATTGCACGTCGTCTCCAGGATCCCCTTTCGGAACTTGTAAAGATAGATCCCAAGTCAATCGGAGTGGGTCAGTATCAGCATGATGTAAATCAGAGCAGGCTGAAGGAATCTCTTGACGAAGTAGTTGAAAGCTGTGTAAACAGGGTGGGTGTGGATGTAAATCTGGCCTCGGAAGAACTGCTGAAATATGTATCCGGCCTGAACCGGCTTATTGCTGCCAACATTGTCAATTACCGCAACCAGCAGGGAGCTTTTCCATCCAGGGATACTCTTCTGAAGGTTCCCGGACTTGGTGAAAAGAAATTCCAGCTCTCTGCCGGCTTCCTTCGCATTCCCGGTGGAAAAAACCCCCTGGATAATTCCGCAGTGCATCCTGAACGATATGAGCTGGTCAAAAAAATGGCTTCTGAGATGAACACCACACTGGATGCAATAGTCGGGAATGCAGAACTGGTTCGCTCTATTGATAAGAAAAAATTCATTTCTGAAGACGTTGGTCTGCCTACAATCGAGGATATTATCTCTGAACTGGAGAAACCGGGCCGTGATCCCCGTGAGGAGTTTAAATATGCCCGTTTCAGTGAGTCAGTAATGGAGATTAAGGATCTCAAGGAAGGGATGATGCTCGAGGGGACAGTGACCAATGTCACAAATTTCGGGGCATTTGTGGATATCGGGGTTCACCAGGATGGGCTTGTACATATCTCAGAGCTGGCGGACAGGTTTGTTGATGATCCCAAGAAAGTGGTGAGGGTGGGTCAGGTGGTTAAAGTGCGGGTGATGAAGGTAGATCCTGAACTCAAACGGATCTCTCTTTCCATGAAAACAGGTGAACCTGGTGCTCATATTCCCGCAGGGAAAAAAGAACAGAAACGCCCAGCACCTAAATCCGGTACAGACGCATTAAAGGAAAAATTCGGCAAAGGAAGGGATGAAAGCGGAAAACTTAAGACTTATAAGCCGAAATTCAATATCAGGCAGATTATGAAATAAGACCCTTGAATAGAGATTGTAGAAAAAAGAATCTCTGCATTGATACTTTGACTTTGAACCTGGTTTGGCTGTGGAAATATCTGTGCTTTCTGCGTAGTTATTCAGGATAGCTGAACCAGTCTTCCCCACACTCTACTGCTCTAATTTTTCGAGCGGATTCTCACCCGCTTCTGTTGCTCTTTGCTCAGATTTGTTCTATCTATCTGTAAGCTGCTGCATCCGGAAATACTGAAAGTATAAGAAAAATGGATAAAAAGAAGATTTCGTCTGGAATGGATATGATGTATCCGGAGAGCTTTTCAGCACTGCAAGATCAAATGCTGTTTCATATTCTGCATCTAAAGACACCGGACTGGTAAAATTATGGGCAGGTAACAGCGAGCGCCTCTCAGCAGTAAATGAAACCGGAATCGAATTGAAGTATGGTGTTGTTTCTGAAGAGTATTGCATGAAAATATTTCCTTCTTTCAGGGGATATGATTCCACTGCCACAGCTTATGCAAAAACAAATTCTTCTTATGCCCCTGATTCCTCAATGCCTCAATCAGTTGCAAAACTGTATCAGACAATTGCAGTGGATAAATTAAGATGTTCATTTAATGCGGGGAATCTTTTCATAAAGCTGCCAAAGAATGGAAAGATCAACAGAATAAGGATCTATTCACTCAGTGGTAAACTTCTGGCAGATTTCGACCCTGCGGTTTAGAACTGCAAATGGATATTTGATCAGGCTTTCATTTCTGAAAAATAAAGTCAGATTTGCAGGAATATGCATAGTGAGAATTAACGGAGTGGAAGATCCAGTGATTGATGTATTATAATATACTGTCTATTGAATCTTTCAATGTTTACTGGAAGAGTACTTTGGTTTTAGTGTCTAGCACGTAACGGACTACAGGCCTTTTTTTAATAGGTTTTGCTGGAACTCCTCCAACCAGTGTCCAGGGCTCCACATCTTTGGTCACCACTGCGCCAGAAGCAACAACTGCACCCTCTCCGATGCAAACGCCAGGCATTATTGTAACACGGCTGGCGATATAGACATAATCTTCAATGATAACTTGGCCACTGGTAATTGCAAATGAATCTGAATTAATATCATGCTCCATTGTGTAAATGCGTACTTCTCCGGCTATATTGACATTGTTTCCAATTGAAAGACCTCCTCGTCCATCCAGAAATGCATCATTTCCAATTATGGTATTATGGCCGATACTTATTCCGGATGGTCCAAAGAATCTGGCTTTCCAGTAAATTATAGAATCATCAGGTACCTTAATTCCAAGTACATGCCGGTAAAAGGACTTTCTGATAAAATGAGAGGGTATATTTCCAATACAAGTTGCGGTATACAGCTTTAGAAAGTATGCAAATGATGAGACTGATGTTCTTACTCTCTTGAAAAATGAAACGGGAATTTCACGATGCTGATCCGGAATTGTTGTTTCCATAAATGGGTCATCTATTCCTTGACTGTTGCATATATTGCCAATAACATTCCGATTGTTGTTGCAACAGCCTGTATTACAGGGAGAATAATACTGGAAAAAACTTTATTCTGCTGTGAAATAGGAACGACTATTATATTACCTTCCTGAATATTTTTACCATCGGTTATCTGTAAAATATCCGAGTATCTTGTTACCACAGTAATATTTGCTTTATCAGCTTTTTTATCAAATCCACCAGCCTGCTCGATATAGTACTTTAGAGGTTTTCCTTTCTTATACTCATAACCACCTGGCCTCTTAACAGCCCCGCTTACATAAACAAAATTTTCTATTCTTGGGATATAAATCTCGTCACCTGGTTCCAGATAGATGTCATTATCATCCGTGATTGGAATAATAGCAAAATCATTAGACATGTTCATTAAAGATATTGAAGAGTTAATTTCTGGTCTCGTGGCGTTTATTCTTAAATCATGGTTGTTAGAAGAGAGAGAGAGTTCTTTAGGTATGATTTTTCCCCTTCTGATTACAACAGCCCTGGAAAGATCCCCAAACTGGTTGTTTCCACCGGCATAGTTTAATATTTCTTTTACCGTTGAAGACCGTTTAGATATTGGATATGCTCCTGGTCGGACGGCTTCACCAGAAACTGAAACGATGGCAATATCAGCGTAATTCTCCTTGTTAGGAATAATAATCAGATCCCGATCTTTTAACTGAATTTCAGAATCATCAGGTAATTTAAGATTAAGAGCTTTTCGGACCCCATCCTCACTTGTTTGCAGTATTATCTTTCCGGAATCTGCCGCTGCATCAAGTTTGAAATTGGACAAAAAACTGCCTACTGTTTCATTAGGTTTCACGGGGATTGAACCTGAAATAATGCTCTTAACAGCCCCTGTAAGATAAACTTTATTGGAAGCAAGATTAAGGGTAATATTATCACCTGGATATATGTAAGGGTTTTGTGAAAGATCTCCGGAAAGGATATATTTTAGCAAGTCATAGCTGTTAGTAGTGTCTCGGGAAGAGCTTTTAACATCCCGATAATCACAGTCATTTAGAGGGGGGAGCTGTTCTTCATTAGCGCATTTCAAAGCATCAAGCAGGCGCATTGTGCCGGGGAGAACATACCTTCCAGGAGAACTAACCATTCCATTAATGTACACTGTAGATTCTTTGATGTTGATCAAGGAAACATAAACGTTTGTATTTTTCTTCACTTTTTCCTGGAAATACCTGGTAATAACATCTTTTGCCTTTGATAGTGTTATCCGTCCTAACTTGATAACACCTATTTCGGGAATATGTAAATCGTTGTTCTGATTCACTTTTCCCTCATAGGAATGTGAGGGAAAATCGATCAGGGATATACTGAAGTGGTCACCGCCACCTATGTAATAGCTCTCTTCATCGATAGAGTTATCGGCAATTGGTCGTGAGTTATGGATCAAAGAAGATTGGAGAGAGTAATTATTCCTGGGATAGTCAGAGTTGTTCTTCTCTTTTTTGAGATTAGGGATAGTTTGAATTATATTTTCAGGTATAACCTGAGCCGAAAGAGTAGAGCAAATCAGTAGTAAAAACCAATTTTTACGGGAAAACAAGCTTTCTCCTTTATGGTAACATTTAGAACTATAAAAAATAATACTTTTCTCAGAATTACTCCACTTTTCATTGTATATAGGAACTTTTTTTGAATTCTTGTGAAAACCCTGCATTTTTCAAGGAACAATAGTGATGGATGATCACAAAATCGATTATACACCATATCTGCTGGTCCTTATCCGGAAACGGAAAATTATCTTACTAAATCTTCTGCTGATCTTGCTCGTTTCCTGGGCTTATGCTTTTTTTGTACAAAAAAAAGAATACAGTGCCCAGATTTCCTTTTTGCCTCCGGCAAATGATACAGAGAATCTTTCGTCACTTCTAAACGTGTCACTTCCATCGATGTCTTCTGCTGAGCTCAGTGCAGACCAGTTGGAATCAATTTTTGCAAGCAAAGCAATAAAAAGAAGGATTATTGATCATTTCCGGCTCTATAAAAACTATAAACTCTTAAAAAGCAAAAACAAATTTGAGCTGGCAGTTCAGAGACTTAATAAAAATGTTTTTTTTCAAGTGCAGGAAAAAGGGGCTATTGGTATTTCAAAAATACTCTCATGTAAAATCATTGCTTATCACACATCTCCTGATTCGGCTCAAATGATGGCTGATTTTACTTTTGGGCTGCTTGATTCTGCTGTACGCAGTATCAGTATTGACCGTGCCCGCAGGAATAGAATGTTTATTGAAGATCAGCTTAATCTTAACAAGCTGAAACTTGATAGTCTTCAATCTGTTCTTTACAATTTTCAAATAGAGAATAAAGCATACGATATTTCGGAGCAGATTAAACTCTCATTGAAGAATTATGCCGAAATAAAATCAGCAGCTTTATTTAATGAACTGAAGCTCAAGGCACTTCAGAAGGGTTTCTCCCAATCAACACCGGCAATAATGGATTTGAAAAAAACAGAATCGGTGTATAAAAACAAACTAAATGAACTTGAAACAACAACTGTTAAGGATGTAATTCCAAGTTTAAGTTTTTCTTCCAAACTTTTGCCCAAATATACAAACCTGATACGGGATATAGAAGTTCAAAATGCATTGATTTTATTGATATCGAAGGAATTAGAGCAGGCAAAAATGCAAGAGTCAAGAGACATATCATCATTGATAATCATCGATCCTTCTTATATACCGGAATATAAAGCAAGGCCAAAGAGACTGCATGTAATGGTGACAATAACCGGCATTTATATGTTTTTTATATTGTGTTTTCTTATTCTGATTGAGCTTTATAAGCTCAGATTTAAAAGCTCTAATCTGTATAGAGGAGTTTTATCTACTCTCAGTGAGTCAAAAAAATAGTTTTGTATGCTTTTCCCAAATGGAATTGTACCAGGTTATGCTACATTAAGAGATTATCTGAAAGAAAATGTTATAACATTTTCTTTCAGTCTGATAACCCTTTTGTCTGTTTTTTTTGCATTTATTAATGCTAAGCTCTTTTTCCTCTCAATACCTTTGCTTTTGATTTTCCTGGGTATTTTCTTCCTTAATCAGCAGGTTTCAATTCTTGTTCTTTTTGTATCTTCTTTTTTTGTCGGTGTTCCAGTCTGGAGTAAAGGATATATATTGATTGATGCTTCTGATGTTGCATCATTATTACTCCTGACCGGATTGTTTTCCTACTCTCTTGACAAGAGAACAAGTCCGCCCGGGAATTTACTTTCATCAGAAAATACCAGCGTGTTTAAGATTTTTCTTGTGTTTCTCTGTTGGGCTGTCTTCACTTTTATCTCTAATATTCATCGCTATGAATTTGAGATCATAGCAACATCATTCTGGTATATCATAAATCTGATACTGATGATTGTTGTTTACTACTTTTTCTCACAGGAATACTGGAGAGCCAAACGTGAACAATTGATAATCCTCTTTATTGCTTTTTCAGTGGTGGAAATGCTTTATGCTTTGATTGGTCCTCTGTTTTTTGATGTTAATCCAGACAGGGGGACTTATATACACCACGGAATGCTTGGAAATGTAATGGTATTGTCAATTGGATTTGGAATATACAAATCAGCATCGGCTAATACCTGGTTGTTTAGAATAATTTATGCAATATATACCTTTGCCTCGATTTACACACTCATAATTTCCAGATCTCGCAGTACATTGCTTGGTGTCATAGTATCAATTGCGTTCTTCATCTTCTTCTATTCCTGGAAAGTGTCAAAAAGAATAACCGCAGGTGTCATCATCTGCATTTTGCTCATAAGTGTTATTTTCATGCCGGAAATAATGAGTATTAAAAATGCAACCTTTTCTGCCAGCGATACTGGAACACTGGATCGTAGTTCAATCGGAAGATTACTGATCTGGAGAGGTGCTGTAAAACATTTTTTAAACTCGTCAATTCCTGAAAAGATTATCGGTTCAGGAATGGGTAGTTTCACTACTATAAAGTATGATCATTATTTAGAAATCGGTCGGTTTACTACGGGAGCACATAATAATTTACTGCATGCAGCGATTGAGCTTGGTATAGTTGGTCTACTGCTTTTTCTGGCAGTATTTGGAGTACAACTTTATCAGCTTAGTAAAATGAAGAAAGACCTTTTTGCCCAGATTTACTTCTTTATTACTATAGCACTTCTCTTTAGTGGAATGACGCAGGAGACGTTCTGGTTTCAGCCGGTTTTCGGCAATTTCTGGATGTTACAAATGATTTTTCTGGCTTTGGCATTATAATTGGAAATGTTGGTCAGGAATATCGTATCCTTTTACAGGTGCATCAGACATTTCCGGGTGTTTTTTATCATAGATTAACACTGGGATACATTTTAAGATTCCCCAGATGAAAGTAAAGATCTCTTTTAAATGTTCTTCTTTCGAGTGCTTACAGGACGTTTCAACCAGCTATAAAATGTTAGCGGGCAGTTAAAACCGGCCAGAAATGGGCACTTTTTGAAGCCCAAAACCAGCCACCCTGTTTAGACGATCCCTAAAATAAATTCATTCTTTCTGCAGGCTTCAACAGAAAGGGTGAGAATT
>JAAYIG010000187.1 GCA_012523595.1 Fibrobacter sp. | reverse complement strand
GAAGGATGGTGTTATAGCTGATTTTGATCTCGTTGAGCAGATGCTCAAGTATTTCATTCGCAAAGTTCAGAAATACCGTTTCTATTTTCGTCCGAGGGCGGTAATCGGGGTTCCATCAGGAATAACCGAAGTAGAGAAGCGTGCGGTTCATGACTCTGCGGAGAGTGCCGGGGTCAGGGAGGTGCACCTTGTGGCTGAACCTATGGCGTCGGCTATAGGCATGGGAATTCCGGTCAATGAGCCTTCAGGCAACATGGTGATCGATATAGGCGGAGGTACAGCGGAGATAGCTGTGCTGGCTCTTAACGGCATGGTTTGTGATATGTCGGTGCGTATCGGTGGGGATGAGATGGATGAGGCGATAGTCTCTTATCTGAAGAAGACTTACAATCTGCTTGTGGGGGAGAGTACTGCAGAGCAGATAAAGATACAGATCGGGTCAGCTTTTCCACTTGAAGAGGAACTGGAGATGGAGGTCAAGGGAAGGGATCTGGTGGCTGGCATACCAAAGACTCTTCGCATAACCTCCACTGAGATTCGTGATGCGTTGAACGAGCCTATTTCGACCATTATCGAGGGTGTGAAACAGGCACTTGAGCAAACGCCTCCTGAGCTGTCGGCGGATATACTCGACAAGGGTATAATAATGACCGGCGGATCGTCGCTTCTCAGGGGTCTTGATGAAAGGTTGAGGCAGGAAACCAACCTTCCGGTGAATGTAATCGATGAGCCATTGACATGTGTAGCTCGTGGAGCATTGAAGATAATCGAGGATCTCGATAAATATGCGGCCGTTCTGATGCCTACTGGCAGAAGAAGCAGATAAGCGGCGCTCTGAAACCAGCAGTTCGGTTCTGGTGCAGCAGTGGAACCGGGCCTGGCTGGAAATGAACATCAACCGATATCAACCGGCAGATGCACTGGATTGTTGAATTTGTTGCAAAGCATCGCAGCTCCTGTTCTTTTCTGGTTACAATCGTACTCAGCTTATGGATGATTTCAGGACCTCCGGAGTTTCAAGCCAGAGCATCCCGTTTTTTGACAATAACTGTTTTCTATCCTTTTCAGGTTACTTTTAATAACCTCACGCACATCAGAAATATCTTCTCTGAGAACAGGCATTTAAGACTGGAGGTGGCCCGTCTCAACACTGAAGTGTCGCGGCTTCAGGAGTTAAAGTCGGAAAACGAGCGTCTCAGAGGTCTGCTTGACCTTTCACAGGACTTTACGTATGAACTCCTTCCCGTGCGTGTTGTTGCCCGCGACCCGTCAATAGAAAACAAAAGTGTAATTATAAATGCCGGATATAAAGATGGTGTGAGGATGTGGATGCCTCTGGTGGGTGAAAATGGTGTGGTGGGAAAGGTGATACAGGTGATGAACGGACTCAGTCTTGTGCAGCTCATAACAGATCCCTCAAACCGCACCAGCATTCTAAACCGCAGGAGCAGGACTGTAAGTATACTGGAAACAGAAAACGGCCGCTCCTTTTTTTTCCGGTGCCGTAACCATGAAGATGTGCAGATTGGTGACACAATCGTTACCTCGGGTCTGGGTGGAATCTATCCGAAGGGATTGAGAGTCGGGCAGGTGGATAGGATTACCGATTCCCAGAATCCGCTCTTCAAGAGGGTCTGGGTTGAGCTTTCGGTTGATTTTGACCGTATTGAAGATCTCTTTGTGCTACTTCTGTCGCCGCAGTGGCAGTCTTTCAGGGAAGAGCTTGATTCACTGGAATTGCAAAGGTAAAAGAGGACTCTGATGCTGAAAAAGATTTTGAAGTGGGCTGGGCTCTTTTTTCTGGCGTTTATACTTCAAACGACTCTTGCTCCGGCAATTTCAATATTCGGGATAAGACCGGATTTGCTGATGCTGGTGCTTTTTATACTGGCAATAAAAACCGGGATGATGCCTGCAATTTATGTCGGTTTTTTTCTGGGACTGGCTCAGGATCTCTACTCTCCATCGATACTGGGTCAGAATGCTCTTTCTAAAACAATTGCCGGTTTTTTTGCCGGCCTGTTCAATGAAAAGCTGGTGCGTATCGATCCGATCTTTCAAGCGGTGCTGCTTTTGCTTATGTTCTTGCTGAACGATCTGGTTTTTATGGTGGTGCAGATGGTGAAGACAGGCGGTTCTATGCAGGTAATCGCGATGCAGATCCTGACCGCCACACTGCCGCGTTCTTTTTATTCACTGCTGCTTGGTATGGCTCCCTTCCTGTGGGAAAACTATGTTCAGGCAGCGGTAAAACGGTAGCGGATCATGTCATTTGGATCGCTTATACAGGATGAACAGCAGATACGGCATCAAAAGAGTTATCTTCTGATAGGCGTTGTCACATTCTTTTTTCTTATTCTGGTTCTGCGTCTCATTTACATACAAATAATTCAGGCCGAACTGAATATCCGCCTTTCAAAAGAAAACGCCATGCGCCTGAAGGTAATTGTGCCTCCCAGGGGGAAAATCTTCGACAGAAACGGAGAGGTACTTGCCCGCAACAGACCATCCTACTCTATCTGTCTGCTTCCCTACAAACTCAGGAACCGTGAGCAGGTTGTAAACTCACTTTGCATGATCAGGGATACGCAGGGAAGCCAGGTGTTTGACAGCACGGAACTGGAAAGTTACATAAACCAGGCCAGAAGCCGTCGTTTTGATGTAACACGGTTGAAAGAGGATGTTTCTCTGGATCTGGTAAGCGTAGTTGAGGAGCATTCAATGGAGCTCCCTGGCGTGCTTGTGGAAACCGAATCCCGGAGAGAGTATACTTTGGGTAAATCGGTATTCCATGTTGTGGGATACATGGGAGAGATTCCGGAAGAGGAATTTTCGGATTTCAGGGAGAAGGGGTACCATTACGGTGACTTGATTGGCAAATCGGGAATCGAGCGGGAGTTCGAACGTGTTTTCAGGGGGAAATGCGGACAGGAATATATTGAGGTCAATGCCTATGGAAAGAGCCTTGGCCCGATCCCGAATATACCCAGGTTGGATCCGGAATCCGGAAATGACGTCTACTTGACAATTGATTCAAGACTCCAGAAGGTGGCTGATCTTGTTTTCCCTGATACTCTGAAGGGAGCGGTTGTAGCACTTGACCCCCGCAACGGAGAAGTGCTCCTCATGTTCTCCAGTCCCTCGGTTGATCCCAATATCTTCTCCATGGCTACATCACTTAGAAGCAAAAACTGGCTTTCCATAGCAACAGATCCCAATCTTCCTCTGAACAACAGAGCTATTTCCGGGACCTACACCCCGGGTTCTACATTCAAGCTGATTACCAGTGTCGCGGGGGTAGAAAGCGGTTTAATAGAACCTGAATCCTACATGCCTACCGGATGTAAAGGGGCCTACCGGATCGGATCACGTGTGGCGCATTGCTGGAAACTGAGCGGTCATGGCAGTCTGAATATGATCGGGGCTGTACAGCATTCCTGTAATATCTATTTTTACCAGGCCGGACTGAAGCTTGGAGATGCGAATATAAATGAGTATGCACGTATGTTCGGGCTTGGCAGTATTACCGGGATCGAACTTGCGGGTGAGCGAGCGGGCTGGCTTTCCGGCGAGGAAGAGTACAACAGACGTTTTGCCAGGCGGGGCTGGAAATGGACACGGGGACTGGTGCTGGATATGGCTATAGGGCAGACGCAGGTTGTTACTCCGTTACAGTTGGCTCTTATGGCCGGTGGACTGGGAAACTCCGAGTTTCTCTACAAACCATTCCTTGTCAAAGAGGAAAGGGACTGGAACGGTAATGTAATTGCAAGGCAAAGCCCTGAAATAAAAAGCCGGCTTGAGCTGAAGCAGAAAACGCGGGATATGGTTCATGAGGCGCTCGCAGCGGTGGTCAGGCCGGGAGGTACAGGTACACGTGCAGCCGTTCCCGGTATTACGGTCGGGGGAAAGACCGGGAGTGCCGAGAATCCTCATGGGGATCTGACGCATGCTCTTTTTATCGCTTGTGCACCGGTAAAAAATCCGGTGATTTCCATTGCAGTAGTTGTGGAAAATGCAGGGCATGGCGGCTCGGTAGCTGCCCCGATTGCAGGCGATGTGCTGCGGTATTTTTTTGCCGAGACAGAGGAGGGAAAAAAGGTGATGAGTTCGCTTGCTGTTGACAGTACTGCAATAAGAAAACTCAATGGGATGGTTGAGCCGATCAGAAAACAGATGGCTCTTTACGAACAGGGAAGCCAATGATGGAAATCAAAAGAAAAGGGTCCTTCGATTTTCCTCTGTTCTTCCTGGCGCTTTCGCTCTGGATCATAGGCATTTTTCTTATTTACAGTGCCACTTATTTTCATGAGAGCGGCCCCCTTGCTGGTATTTACAAACAGCAGATTATCTGGGTGGCGATGGCAATTTTTATTATTATGGCAATAATCTCCATTCCTGGCCGGCTTTTTTACGGCTTCGCATATATCTTTTATGCCATTTCGGTGGTGATGCTGGTGATGGCGCTTGTGATGGGAGTTTCGGCAAAGGGAGCTGAGCGGTGGATAATCATTGCCGGTTTCAAACTTCAGCCATCAGAGTTCGCAAAGATAGGACTGCTTCTGGCCCTGGCCCGTTATCTTTCTGAAAAAACAGTCAGTCTGGAAAGGATAACATCATTTATTATCCCCGGGCTTCTTATCGGAGTTCCCTTCCTGCTGGTTCTTAAACAGCCGGATCTGGGAACTGCGGGTGTATTCTGTGCCATGTCTCTTCCCATGTTCTTCTGGGGCGGATTGACAGTTCTGGAAGTTTTCTATATTATCTCGCCCCTGTTCTCACTTGTGTTTTCCGCAATTCCGCTTATCCTCTCTTTCGGAAGTGACCATGGATGGGGTATAGTGGGTGCCATACCATGGGGATTCTTTTTTCTGACACTTTGCGCAATACTCTATTTTGCCAGACCATCGATGTTCATAATGATCGGGGTGGTGGCCTCGTCCCTGTTTACAGCTACAATCACAACCGTAGTCTGGAACAGTTTTCTCAAAGATTATCAGAAAATGCGCATTATCTCTTTTATCAATCCTCAGGCTGATCCGTTCGGAGCCGGTTATCAGGTGATTCAGTCAAAGGTAGCGGTAGGTTCGGGGCACTTGTTTGGAAAAGGATTCCTGAAAGGCACTCAATCGAAATTATCCTATCTTCCTGAGCAGCACACTGATTTTATCTTTTCGGTGCTGGGGGAACAGTTTGGAATTGTCGGGTGTACAATTGTGATACTTCTGTTCCTTCTTCTGATAGTAAGGGGTCTGATACTCACACAGTCTTCCAGAAACCGGTTTTTTAATCTCGTTATGGTGGGATCAGTTTCGATCATCGGTTTTCACGTGTTTGTAAATACTGCAATGACTATCGGAATGATGCCGGTTACCGGGATTCCGCTGTCTTTTCTCAGCTATGGCGGATCATTTGTGCTTACCATGGCCATAATAGTAGGTCTGATGCTTAACACCAGGGCCTCAGACCATGATTTCTAACCGGGAAAATTTGTCAGATATATTTATTCTTTAAGACGTGCGGGTAAGGTAATAGAATAAAAAAAAGGTGAGGAGCATTGCGTTGCTCTCTCACCTTAGGGTATGATACTTACATTTTTTACTTTACTGATTTCCATCCAGCTTTGCCTGAGCTTTTTGTGCCCGTGCCAGACCCTCTTTACTGTATGCGAAAGCGGCCAGAGGAGTTTCCTCGGAACCTTCTTTAAGAATCTCTTCTCCGAAATACATCTGCATCTTGTACTCCCGCATGAGGAATTTCTTTGATTCTCTCTTGTCGCCTTCCACATTGATGATAAAAGTACCGTTTTCTCCATCTATCATCTGGACTTTACGTCCATAGTCGTAGATAAAGTCGATGCTGTCTGAACTTATCATCCGTTCGCCCTTTTCGTTGCTGATCCACATGGTGGGCAGACAATCGACTTTGCCTTTTGCGGAATAACCGTTACCCTCGATGTAGCCGCTGGAGAGGTATTGTAAGTTCATGGATGCATCGATTTTCTGTTCCGGTTCACCTGGAAATTTCCGGTTCAGTTTGCAGTCAAAATTTCCCAGGTAAATGACCCAGAATTTTGCCATCCCGGTTTTTCCGGTGTTGCTGAGATAGAACATTTTCTTTTCCAGAATATTGCGGGCGTAGCTGGCGGAGACTGCCAGTAAAAGGAATGAAAGAGCTGCAATATAAAACCTTCGCATCAGTACCTCCTGAGGGATTGCTTTTATGGTGTTTTATTCTTCATCATTAATATAAGATTTTTCCCTGTGATGTGTATATTTAATAGCTCTTGTGCCTGAGAGGAATCTCACGCCACATCCCTGAGAGAGGGTCCTTAACCAGTTTTATATGAGGAGTTTCTCCGCCATCGAAGATGGTCAGTTCTTTTTCACTTATAATGGTTTTTCCGAAAAGTGTCAGTGCTTCCTTGCGTACAGCGCGATACTGGATCATAAGGAAGTTTTTGATTTTCTCGAAGTCTTCTCTTGTTTCGTTGAAAGTGAAAAAGAGTGTACCTATTCCCTCAGAGTTAAGTCTTTCATGAATCCTGATCGGAAGAAGTTTGATCTGTCTCCACCTTTGATAATTGCTCCGGGAATAAACAGAGTATTTATCTGTAAACAGGACATAATGAAAAACGGCCTCAGGGAATATCTGGCGAAGAGGGGTGAAGAGATTGCTGATCAGATCATCGCAATTGACATTTATTTTTTCAAGCTTGCTTTCGAGAACCAGTATGTGCCGTTTCCCCATATAACGGTAATCAAAAAAACCATCCAGTTCCTTGATATTTTCATAACCGTATTTGCCTCTTCCGGTTCTTTTCAGAATGATAAGATTGGGGTATTGTTGAATTTTCAGCACATATTGATTTGTATGGGCGACAATGAAATCCTCACAGTTGCGGATATTGAATCTCTGATCGAAAATACCACCAGTTCTACCCCGCTTGTTCCAGTGCTTAAGGAAGTATTTGGTTATTCTCCTTGAGATCCGTTCCGCAATCTCTCCAAGGATATTTCCTTCGGATTGCTGATCAAAGGGGTAGGGGGAGTTCAGGAGGTCTGCAACTGTAAAGATCACATAGCTGCAGTCATTGATCACATACTCCACAATCACTTTATCAAAAGTAATTCTGTTGTCGTTTATCTGATCATTCAGGTTATGTAGTTTGTAGGTGCCGGTGATACCGTGATTTCTCTTGACTGAATAGATAGGTTCTCCGGTTGATTCGGGAGTCCAGAGGAAGGGGCGGAACTCACTGAATGGATCGGGAATGGTCGTGTTCTGATTTTTTGCTTCAAAGGGAGAATTCATAAGAGAAATATAGACTGATGTAAATGTCCTTTTCTACTTTGTTTTCTCTGCAGCCTCCCGGTTCTCCTGGAGATGCTTCCAATATTCAGGATAAGTTTCCCGGATGCAGTCCGGGCAGATAGTGTGTGTGAAATCGAGGTTAAAATGTCTGCTCAGATAGGTCTCGATGGAATTCCATTTGCCGGATTCGTTTCTTATTCTTTTGCAGCAGGCGCAAATAGGAAGCAGTTTCTCATGCAGGTGCTTTAGATTGGTGAGAAGAGCGACCTGTTCATTCTGCTCTCTCTTGCGTTCGGTGATATCCTGAGAAATTATAATAGCTCCCTTTGAAAAAGGGGAGATGGTGACAGAGAGATAACGGTTTTCATATTTCAGTTCCGGGAAGGTTTTTACAGTATTGTTTTTAATCGCATCGATTAGCTCAGAATACATATCGATTTCATGGCGTGACGCATAATCTTTATACATTATATCCCCGATTCTGGGCAGTCGCTGTCCTGAATTTCTTTTGGCAAGATTGGATTTTACTACTCTGCCTTCGAGGTCTACGATTACCATTAAAGCGGGGTTGAATTGAAATAGAGCGAAATTGAAAGCTTCTTTTTCAGTGAGCTGCTGAATTCTTTCTCTGGATTTTCTCTCCGACTCTTCCAATTCGGCAATTCGGCTTTTCAGAGCAGAGATTTGATCTCTGAGGTTCTGCACCAGATCCTGGTTTTTTTCAGCCATAATAAAATATCCGATTGGTTTAAAAGCATTATACAATAGTAACAAATCTGAATCAATACCGGGAGAGGACGAGCGTATTTAAAGATTGGGGAAGGCTTTTTTATCTGAAATCGTTTGTAGATTGAGCGATATTTATAATATATATTGTATAATTCTACGAATCCCTGTTTCGTTGCAACATAATCCTCAGATTATGTATTTTTTGCGGGATTTACCCCGAGGGCGGTCTAATCAGGGTTTCGAGACATTTTTACACTGGAAATTTTTGTGGCTGATCAGAAACCGTTTCGGATATTGCTGGTTGATGATGAGCCCGGGATACGAAAAATCTTACGTTTGTTTCTGGAACTTGAGGGTTTCAGTGTCCTGGAAGCTGTCACGGCCAATCAAGCTATTTCCATAATTAGTAAGGAAAAACCGCACCTGGTAATCCTTGATGTTATCCTGTGCGGGCAGACCGGCTTTGACGTTTGTGAATGGATAAAAAATAATCCAGAAACGAAAGACATAATCGTATTCCTGTTCACTGCCCTGAATCAGGATCATGATTATCATGAGGGGCAGAGAGTAGGGTGCGATCAATACCTGACTAAGCCTCAGAATCCAAAAGATATAGTAGAAAAAGTTAATCAGTACCTGAACAATAGATATCAAAACCAAACTATCCAGTAAACTGTTATTTCTGTTCTGGACAAATTTTCGGAAAGGATCCTGTCAGACTCATGAAAAAAAACAGTCCTCTTGCAATATTTCTGACATTGGCGGTGGTTGGGGCTGCCATTTACTTCCTGATCCCTACATTCACCTTTTATTCCAAGACACCTGAGCAGCGGGAGATCTATTTACGGGATAATCCTCAGGCTATGAAAAAAATCCTGAACCTGGGGCTCGATCTTCAGGGTGGTATGCGCCTGGTGCTTGAGATTGACAGGTCAAAACTGGAGAAGGACCAGGAAAAAGACGTACTTGACCGTGCTTATGCAATAATCGAGAACAGAATAAATGCTCTGGGTGTTGCAGAACCGACTATTCAGAAGCAGGGTAAAGACAGGATTATAGTTGAATTACCGGGTCTTAAGGATGAAGGATCTGCAAAGAGCGTTATAGGCAGAACTGCTCAGCTTGAATTCAACCTTTTAAGAGAACCTGCTCAACTCGAGCATGCAATTAATCTCATCGATAATGTTATCGCGGGAAAACAGCCAAAAGATAGCGTCTCGGCTGTGGACACCAGTAAGGCAAAAGAGGAAGAGAAACAGAAGCTGGCAGAACAATTGTTCAAGGGTTCTGAAGCTGAAGAAACAGAGGAGCAGGAAACCCCGAAGAAACCAACTGAGATCCGTTCCTTCAAGGAACTGCTTGTGCAGCTTGGGGATCAGGTAGGTGTCAGGATGGAGAATGTTCCAAAGGTGAACAAAATTCTGGTAAGGGAAGATGTTCGCCAGGCTCTCAACAGGGCAGGACTGGGTGGCAACTCGTTTCTCTGGGCACATGATACGACCAAACTGGAAGGCAGAGAATACAGGGTTCTTTATTATGTGAAGAGTTCTCCGGAGATGCGTGGTGACCTCATAAAAGACGCCCGGGCATCGATTGACCAGGAGGGATTCAGGGCCGGAGGAGCGAAGGTTGATCTTGAGATGAATGCCAAAGGCGCCCGCAGATTTTCATCTGTAACTGCTGCGAATGTAAATAAATTTCTGGCTATAGTTCTTGACAGCACAGTTTATTCCGCGCCTCGCATCATCCAGAAGATTCCTCTGGGAAGAGCGGAGATTACCGGAAGCTTTACGATGGAGGAAGCCAAGAATCTGGCTATTGTGTTGCGCGCAGGTGCCCTTCCTGCACCGGTCAAAATTATAGAAGAACGGGTCGTTGGCCCGTCACTTGGTCAGGATTCCATAGAGAAAGGTATGCTGGCTACTATAATCGGAACAGCACTGGTTTTTGCCTTCATGCTGTTTTACTACCGGCTCAGTGGCATTATCGCTCTCGTTGCTCTGATTATTAATATCGCAATCGTGCTGGCTGTGATGGCAGGTGTAAATGCCACCCTTACTCTTCCCGGTATAGCGGGTATCATTCTGCTTATTGGTATGGGTGTGGATGCCAATGTGATCATCTTTGAGCGTGTTCGTGAAGAACTCAGACTGGGGAAAACCGTAAGAAGTGCAATAGATGCAGGGTATTCAAATGCATTTGTCACAATTATGGACTCTAACCTGACAACACTTATCACCGCTTTTATACTGCTGTGGAAAGGCACAGGCCCAATCAGGGGATTTGCCGTTACACTTATCTTCGGTATTGTAGCGTCACTTTTTACGGCTCTGTATGTATCACGTCTGATTATGAACATCTTTTTCCAGAAAAAAACCACTTTGAGCATCTAACTTTCATTAATGAGGTCTAAATCGTTATGGTTCAATTTTTCAAGAAAACAAACTTCAATTTCATCGGTTTTAGTAAGCTGGCCATCGGCATTTCACTCGCCTTTGTACTCGTGAGTATCGTTTTTATGTTCGTTCACAAAGGATTGAACTTCTCGGTGGACTTCGCGGGTGGTACTCTTATCCAGGTGAAGTTCGAGAAGCCGGTCAGAGATGATCTGGGAAAAATCCGTTCGATAGTGAGCGACCTTGGACTCGGCTCACCCGAGGTAAAGACCATCGGACAGATTATTAACAATGAATTGCAGATCACTGTTGCTAAACAGGAAAGTGAACTGACCAATGTCACAAATATCATACGGGATGCATTATCCAAAGACTATCCTGAAAACAGCTTTGATATAAGACGGGTTGAAAGTGTGGGACCTAAGATCGGAGGAGAACTGAAAAGAGATGCAATCATCGCCACTATCCTCTCCCTGATTGCGATTCTGATTTATGTGGGTTTCCGCTTTAATCTTCCCTTCGGCGTGGCTTCGGTTATCCCGCTTTTCCATGATGTGCTCATTACCCTGGGTGTTTTTATCATTTTCGATCTTGAAATATCCCTTACCTTTATCGCGGCAATAATGACCATAGTAGGTTACTCACTCAATGATACTATAGTTATTTTTGACAGAATCAGAGAAAACATGCGGGGCGGACTCAAAGGAAGAAAATTTCCTGAACTGGTCAACAGCAGTATCAACCAGACCCTCTCCAGAACCATAAATACCTCCGTAACTACTCTCTTTGTGGTTTCAGCTCTCTATTTTATTGGTAGTGAAGCTATAAAGGATTTTGCCCTTGCCATGCTTGTTGGTGTTATTGCTGGTACCTATTCCACAATATATATCGCCAGTCCGATTCTCATCTTTTGGCACAATAAGAAGCCAATAACAAAGTAAATATCCCCCTTGTGCCTCCGGTATCACCGGAGGCATTTTTTTATGTGCCCGTCAGGGCGCAGATACTGTTTTCGTTCAAAGCTCAATCAGAGTTGATTATGAAAAGATGCCGCAGGTTAGTTTTTGCAGGTTTATTTCTAACAGGCAGCCTGCTCTGGCAGGTTTCCGCTCAGCAGTGTGGTTTTGCGATCACCAGGCTCAAATACGGCGGTGGCGGTGACTGGTACGCTAATCCTTCTTCTCTCCCTAATCTGGTCAAAGCGGTAAAACAGAGGACATCTATCCTGGTCTGTGACAGTATTCCTGTGATCGAAATAATGGATAAAAACCTCTTCCACCATCCTTTTCTATATATGACAGGGCATGGTGATATCCGGTTGACAAATGCTGAGCGGCTGAGACTCCGCAAGTATTTAATCGGTGGCGGGTTCCTGTGGGCTGATGATAATTACGGGCTGGATCAGTCACTGAGAAGAGAGCTTCGCTCTCTGTTTCCTGAAAATCCTCTTGTAGAACTCCCTTCAACTCATCCTCTGTACAGCAGCTTCTATAAACTTCCGGGACTGCCGAAAATTCACGAGCATGATGGAAAACCGGCACAAGGGCTGGGCATATTCTTTGAGGGAAGACTGGTGGTTTTCTACACGTACAGCTCTGACATCGGAGACGGAATGGAAGATTTACATGTGCATAATGACGGTGAGCAGCTTCATGAACTCGCTCTGAGAATGGGTATTAATATTGTCTCCTGGTTTTTCAATCCATGATTCAGGAAAAAGAAAAACTCTGGAAGTTTGTTGACGGAGTCCGCCGCCGGACAGCTATTAAAAGGGCTATTAAAGGGAGTGCGCTCCTCTTTTCCGGGTTTTTTCTTTTTTCTACACTGCTGAACATTTTCTTTGCTTTTTTTCCATGGGTTTTTATTCCGTTGCTTTGGGATTTTCTGCTTGCGGCCACAATTATCTCTGCTGCCGGATGGATTATAGATTCCTTTACATTTCATTTCAGGGATCTTCATTCTACAGCGGTTCAACTGGAAAAGAACAGTGAAATCGGACACTCTTTACTGTCGATAGCATTTGAACTTGACAAAGACAAATTGAGCGGGCCCCTTGTTGACAGGGTTTATAAAATAGCATCAGAGCAGATCGCAGGTTTTAAACAGGGTAAAGATATGTTGATGCGCCGCTGTGCTGTTATCTTTCCGGGATCGCTTATCTTGTGGGTATTGACTCTTTTTATCGCTGAACCATCTGTACCTTCTTACTGGCGAATGCCTCTTTCCTTTCTGAACAAGTCCGATGCAAATGTTACTCCGGGTACTCTTAAAATCAGAAGAGGTGCGCGTGTGGACCTGCGTCTGAATCCAATTCATACACTATTTCCATCCTGTGGAATCACTATCACGTCACCCGATGGAAACATACGCAGAAATAGGTTTTTACGGCCTGACAGCTCCGGGAGTTTCTGTTTCAGTATCGACAGTGTCAAAGAGAGTTTCCTCTACAGGTTTTCCTATGGCGGCAGGGTGTATGGCCCCGAAACGGTAACCGTAATAGCTCCGCCAGTGCCCTATAGCCTTCAAGTGACACTTTTTCCGCCGGCGTATACGGGTGCAAAAAAAGTATCTCTTCCCCAGGGACAGGGAGATTTTACGGCTTATTCCGGAACAAAGGTTAAGCTGGAGCTCGGGGTTGATGACTTATCGGATGCATGGGCGCTGATCGGGAAAGACTCTATCAGAATGAGTGTAAATAAAAGTGGTGCGGATGGAGAATTTACAATATGGAAACAATCCGAATATACCTTCCTTCTGAAAGATATCTATGATCAATTCAGTGATACACTGCCGTCTTTTCAGATCGGAATTATTCCCGATGAGCTGCCGGTTGTGCATTTTCTCAAACCCGGATTCAACAAAGCTCTTTCACCTGCGATGGTAGAGACTCTGTGGATAGAGGGCATTGACGATCTGGGAATCAGCAGCATGAAACTGAGTTACAGGAAAAATGGAGAGGATTCGACTTTACAGTGGGATATCACTTCACCTGGAAGGCCAAAGGTGATCAGAAAGGAACTGGTCTGGAATCTTAAAGAGCTTTCCCTTTATCCGGGTGACACTCTTTTTTACTGGGCAGTAATACGTGATTCCAAACCGGGCAAAGTTGCCCAGACCGCCACCAGTGACACCTTCTGGTTCAGAATACCGGGATTTGAGGAGATTCACAGAAAAATTGTCGAGCAGGAGAAGAGTGCTGAGAAGTCGATAGGTGAAGTCAGGGAAAAGCAGGATCATCTGGAAGACATGCTTGAAAATCTGGTGAAATCAGCTACAGGACAGAAAGAACTTTCGTGGGATCAGAAACAGATCTTGCAGGACGTAAAGGAAACAATCAAGGCTCAGGCTGATACGCTCCAGAAAGCGATGGAGTCACTGCGGGAGAATATCGAGCGGCTTAAAAGTGAAGGGACGCTTGGAGAAGAGATCACTGAAAAGATGGAACAGATACAGAAATCTCTTGAGGAACTGATAGAACTTTTTGGAGACAGTCTTCTTGCAGGACTTCAGAACAAGCAGGAGATCTCCTGGGATGAGATGAAAGAGGCGATAGAACAGGCCGGAAAGATGCTTCCTGAATTGAACGAGCGGCTTGACAATACCCTGCAGTTTCTCGAACTGCTCAAACGTGACCGGGAGATGGCTACTCTTGCTTTACAGGCCGAAAAACTGGCTGGAGAGCAATTGGAACTTGAGCGTGGAAGAGACCGGGGGAATACTCTGGAAGAGGAAAAAAGACTGCTTGACAGAATCGGTAATTTCCTGAAGGAGCTTTCCAATCCAAAGGAAAATCCGCCTGTAAACACCAGGTCTTCTGATATGGTTGAATCGATGAAGGAGAGAATGGAATCTGAGATTTCACAAAACCAGGTCCCTTCATCGGAAAGTATGAACCAGATGAGCGGGTCGCTTATGTCGCTCTCTCAGGAACTCCGTGAAATGATGAGTTCCGGGAGAATGCAGCGGATGCAGATGGAGAGAGATCTGCTGCTTGATATGGCTCATGATGCACTTAGCCTTTCCCAGTGGCAGGAGATGGTACGGGAGCAGTTGCGTAGAGATGATGAGCGGACTCAGATCGCAAGATCACAGCAGGCGATCAGTGATGCTCTGGAAAAGCTGTTCTCAAAAACCGACAGTCTCAGAACTATACCGCCAACGCTGAAACAGGAGCTTCGCGAGAATTTCATGAACTCACGGGGTACAACACGCGAGGCACTGAAGGCTCTGGGTGAGACCAGCAGTACAGTTCCTATGAAGCAGAATCAGGATTCATTCAATTCACTTGCGGAAAGTCTTCTGGGAGCAGCTTCCATGATGGAACAGCAGGGATCAGGCGGATCGTGCTCATCCGGAGGAATGCTCGATGGATTGAGGCAGCTTTCCGGAAGGCAATCAGCGATAAACTCCGCTACTGCCGAACTTCTCAGGCAGATGATGGGCATGAGTGGAGAGGGAGGGCAGTCATCCGGAGAGCAGGAAGGTGATGCAGAGGGGGCAAGGCGTGAGGCGCAGCAGGCACAGAAGGCACTTGCTGAGGAACTGAAGAAACTTGCAGAGAAATATGGCGATGAGAGCGGGGAGCAGGTAAAAAAGCGTGTGGAAGAACTGGAAAAGGAGGCCAGGAGGATTGCTGCCATGCTGGAGAAACCGAAACAGGAGGTTGTTGAGCGCCAGGATCGCTTTCTGTCAAGGATGCTTCAGGCGGCACTCTCTTTGAACCGTCAGGATGAGGGTAAAGAGGAAAGAAAGTCCAGGACATCGGAGAAGGTGTTTAATGAGAATAAGACGGTGAAACCCGGGGAGATAATCGATGACCCCGATACTTTCCATCTGATCAGGCGTAAGGCTCTTCAGGGCAATTTTCCGGAAAATTACCGTTCTGCTGTAAAAGCATATTTTGATTCACTCGGGGTCATGTTTTTGAATAAGGCGGAGTTGAAATAAAGCCTGATCAGAAAAAGATTCCCAGCCTGGCCATATAATTTAACGGGAAGTCTCCTTCTGATCTGCCAAGCAGTACTCCGGCTCTGACCTCGGCATTGAGCTGCACATCAGAGGTGCGGAAAAACTGCGCTCCGGCAGAGGCTGCGAAGCTTAATCCGAATACATTATCACCTGATACTCTGGTGAATCCAAATCCCATTTCTCCTCCGATAAAAGGTGAGATATCGGCGGGAAGCAGGTAGAGATTGGCCCCTATATCGACTCCCAGAAGGAAACTGTCATCGAAATCAGTGGTAATCTCGCCAAGAAATTTTAATCCGGCATTCCGTGCGACTTCCCAGTACCTGCCGCCGTAAAAATTGTAGGCGAGACCTTCTGAATTGGTGTTTTCAAGGTTTGCCGGTCCGAAGCCGGCGGCAATGAAAGGAACTGCTTTTTTCCTGACCAGTCCTGCATTTCCGTCTGTTGTTTCGGCCTGGGAAGTATCGGTACTTACAGTATCATTATCAGTGGCACTTTCCCCTTTTACAGAGAAGAAAGAGACAGATACAAGGATCAGAATCAGACTGATGATTAACCTGATTTGGACCACTGTATAACCTGAATACCCTGATTAAGATGATTAGAGAAAAAGACATTCATTGTATGTATTGAATTTTTCTGCTTCAATTTCGATGCCGGTTATTCTGAAATTACAAGTTCATTTATAAGATCTGTCACTCCGTTTGTATGTTTTGAGATATTATAAGCGGCTGAATAGGACTGCCAGTCAGGTACTTTTCCCCTTAACCTGACTCTTCCACCGTTGACTTCAACATGTATCGATTCAGGATCGATTCTTCCTAAACGGCTGATCGCACTGAGGATATCTGTGGAGATGGCCTGATCAAATGGGGAATTGGTAGGGACAACGGTGAGAGTGTTGACTATTTCGTATACTCCGGGGACATTGGAAACGATCTCTTCGATTTTCAGTTTTTTCCAGAACTGATCCACGGATCCAGCCAATATTACCTTGCCGTTATTTACTGCCACCTCAATCATCGATGCATTTATTGTGCTGTTAAGTGAGAGTGCACTCTCGATATTCCACTTGATTTTCTCGTCGGGAATTTGTTCGGTGGCGGGTTTCATTACTTGGAGTCTGTTGTCGACAACAGAGACACCCTGAACTGACCGGCAGTCATTTTCCGCTGATATTCTCTGGAGATTTGAACTGACAGTGCCTGTCAGCACAACGGTGTGTCCGGTGACCTCGACAAAGATATTTTCCGACTTGATCCGGCTATCCCATTTCAACTGCTTTATGACATCCTGCCGTATCTGCTCAGCAGTTTTTTCCATAACAGATCCCCCATACAGATCTTTTGTATAAGAGAAGTTGCAAAAGGTATGCCGGGGGGATTAACTAATAGTACATTTTTCACTCCGGAGGTGAAATTCAGATCCAGATTCCAATCAAACTATAGTTTAAATTCAGTTATGCCTTTTCCGGGATTTGTTGTCTGAAGGGTGAATCTTCTGGAAAAGGATTTTACGGTCCTGCTGCGTGCCACCGTAAGGAATAGGACCAAACTCCTTATCTGGTTCCAGCAGATTGACACCGTAAGAGTGGATTCCGTGGTGGTTTCCGCATATCGAGAGAATGGTGGGGACGATATCCAGAAAGGAGGCAACACGCTTTTTTTCGCTGTATTTGCGGTTATCAGGGGTAATTATAAACAGGGGGGTAAACTCAAAGTACATCCCTGACTCCTTAAATGATGCCTGCTTGTAGAGGTCATTCTTAATTCCGGGAGTGTGATCGCCAAAGATGAAAATTACTGTGTTGGGACGCATCTCTCGTATTCTTGTCACAACACTATTAAGAGTACTGTCGACATAAGACATGCACTGGAAAAAATTCCGCACTTTTTTTCCCCCGATGTCATCATAGCGAGGATTTTGATAATAGGATTCGGTAAAAGTGAAAGGCTCATGACTGCTCATGGTAATCAGGTAATAAAAAAAAGGATCCTTTGCCGATTGAAGAGAGCGGAGAGCAAAATTGAAAACCTCGTGATCAGGAGCACCCCAGCGTACCTCTTTGAGTTTCATGTCGAAGATATCATAGAATGCGGGGAATCCCATTTTTTTGAATGCTATTCTCCTGTTGAAATATTCACCTCTGTTTCCGTGAAATATCGCAACATCGAAACTGTCCTTTGCAAGGCTTCTGGCGATGGAATTGGGGAAGTTATAGTTCCTTATTTTCATTGATGGGAAGTGATCAAGAGGCTCCAGGCTGTTTATTACCGAGAATTCACAGTCTGAGGTTGACCCGGCTTTGTGATAGCTCAGTGTGTAAGGGTAGTAAACTGCAGTTTTACTGAGCCTGTTAAGAAAGGGAGTAATAAACCTGCCCTTGTGTTTTTTATTGATGACATAAGAATCCATCGACTCGATCTGGATGACAAAAAAACCGGGTACTTCTGCAGAGGTATCAATAGCTGTCTCAATCAGTTTTCCCTTATTGTTAAGAGCCTTGAGGTACTTAGCGTCTTGATTTATTCTGGTCAGATTAACAAGATTTACCATGCCTATACCGAATTTTTTAACTGCAAGCAGTTCTCCGGCGTACCGGTCATCGATAATATCACGCAACCTCTCACTTTTTAATGGATTCCACAGGGAAAGCTTTACCAGGAGAATCAGGAAGGGGGCGTATACTGCATACCGGAGAGGCGGAGAGCGGAAGGAGATATGTTTGCGGAAAAAAAAGAGTCCCACAAGCAGAGGAAGATCCAGAAAAACGATGAAAAGCCTGCCCTCGAGTGGAGCCGCTGTGTGTCGGAGCAGTTGAACTGCTTCATTAAACAGGTGAATGTACTGGTTGAGATGAAGGTAGCTTTCGAAGAAAAAATAATAGGTCAAATTGACGGATAAAAACAGAAACTGAAGGGAGTAAAAAACAACAGCGAGCCAGAACTGCTTCAATCTGAATAAAAGAAGAAACACAAAGGAACAAAGCATCAGATATGAGGAGTAATATGAAAAAGCAGTGCTGAAATATGGGTTTTTCAGATCAGAAAGAATCAGCCTGAAAACAGTGCATTTATAAGCGTTCGCAGCAATAAATAAAAACAACAGAGATATCCATATTAGATCTCCGGATATCTTCAAATTGCGAATCTTGGTTTTTATATCCAATATAGAGATCCTGCTATCAGCGGTTTATATAAAAAAATATATACATTTCTTCATTAATCCTGAAACAGGAAAAACAGGAGGCCTTCTTCGCTGCTAAAACAGCATTTTCCACTTTCCCGGTTGTCATGTATCTGATGCTGGATAATAAAAGCCGCAATTATTAATTTTGACCATGATCCGCATGATTAAAGGCTTACTTGATTTCACGTACAGAGCGTACAGAGTTAACTTTTCCTGGAGATAAAATGCTAACTACAAAAAGATACGAATATTTGCAGATTGAAAAGATCGCGATTCATCCGGTTATCGGTAATCACAGGCAGCTCAGCCCTGCCAAAGTCAGCCATCTCGAAAAAGACATCCTCACAAACGGTCTCCTTGAGCCTCTTATGGTGTGGGAAAGGACATCAGGGGAGTATTATCTGGTCGGTGGGTTCCATCGTATGGCGGCAATTTCCAATATAAGGAAAAGCCATCCGGGATATTTTGACAGGGTGGATGTGAGGGTTGTGGCAGGAGGTCCCGATGAGATCCGGGCACTGAATCTCAAGCTCAATGCAGACAGGCTCGATATCAGGGTCACTGACTATTTTGAAACTGTTATTTACTTGAACAATGTAAACTGGTCGGCTGAAAGGATTGCCGAATTTCTTGACAAGAGTAAGGGCTGGATCGAGGAAATACTCAGGTTTGCTCCAATGGTTGACGAAAAGATGAGAGAGATGCTGGAAAAAGGGGAGATTTCCTGGAACAGGGCAAAAGAGATAATCCAGAAGACTCTCAAGGCTCCCGCTGGCACAGAAAAAGATGTTCTGGAAAAGGAGATGAACCAGCCCGGGACCCGGTCAGTCAAACCGCTGACCTTTAAAACTGTCCTGGGACATTTCTCTAAGCTTAAGGAAAAATCCCCCGGCCACAGTTTTACTCTCCATATCGATGATCTTTACTCGTTCATGAAAGTACTCAGGGGCAGAGATTACACCGATGAGGACCTGGGGAGGATGAGAGCGGTGTTTCCGGAACTTATTCCCTGAGAGTATAATTTACACTGGAAAACAGCGCTATTCAGCATCACTGAAATAGCGCTCAAGGATCTCGCCTGCTGCGGAGGCCACAAAGGGGTCCCGAAATCCCTTGTCCCTGGCCTTTTTCAGTGCAGGAATGGCACGGGGATCACCCAGTTCCCCCAGCTTCTCGGCCGCTCTCTTCCGGGTGGAAACACTGGCTGCGGTCTGAAGATCAAGGATATGGATTTTAACCATGTCAACTTTTTTCCCTGCTGATTCGAATACTCTCACCATATTCCATCGTTTCCAGTAGTGATTATCATAAAGCAACTCCGAAGCTCTTTTGTAGTCGTGGATGGAAAGCACATGGGTCGCGAGATACACAAGCGGTTCCGGGGCCCTTCCACGGACAAATCTGTTTTCTATGTCCGTTATCAGACGGGGCATCTGGTTGTTTATAAGCTGTTTCCCACCCGTTTTTTTCAGATTAGTGAAGCTGTCGATTGCCTCACTGTACCTGCCGTTCACAAGTTCCATCCTGGCGTTGAGAAAATTTACCCATTTCGAGAGATCTTTATTCTGGCCGAGGCTGTCCCTGATTGCCCGTGCCTCACTAAAAATGCCATTGGAAAGTGACTGATCAAATCTGTAAAGGAGTTCCGAGGGGACCTCCGGCTCGAGTTGGATCAGAGGCTTTTTCTCAGGAGCAGGCTTGAAAATCTTATTAAGAGTGACTGCAGTTCCAATGGAGATTATAACCAGGAATAGAACTGTAGCTCCGATATTCAGTTTGTTTCTGGCTGGTTCGGGGAGGTCCTGAAAACGTTTTTTTCCCTCGATTATAAGGTTTTTTACAAATTCAACTGCCGGCCGGAGCCGTTTTCCCATGCTGTCCAGCAACTCCAGAGTCTTTTGAATTGCCGGTTTGCGGTTGGTTTTAATGTATTCTGCTATGGTAACGGCTATCTCGCGGATGTTAAATCTGCCTGTGATAGTTCTGATAAGTGATTGGGGACGGTTTTTTCTGCCTGAGAGGTGAAGATGCCCGCTGCCAAGTTCATCATGCTTGCGGGAGATCTGCTTTATGAGATCCAGTGCTGAGGCGATACGGTTTTCTCTGTTTGAGGTTAATAAACCCTTTACAGCTTTTTCCAGTTCAAGGGGAATATCCGGGCAGATTTTCAGAATAGGCTCGTAGTTTTCCGATATAGTCGCATAAAAAGTGGCAGGAACGGTTTCCCTGACAAAGGGGTGTTTCCCTGTGATCATCTCGTACATCACAACGCCAAGAGAGAACAGGTCACTTCTGTGGTCGATTTTCGAACCATCGATCTGCTCAGGTGACATATAGCCCGGAGAACCTACGCTTGTTCCGGACTGGGTCAGGCCTGTCCAGGGAGCCTTGACCACTCCAAAGTCGGTGAGCTTGGCTATACCGGTTCGGGAATCCAGCAGAATGTTGGCCGGCTTGACATCACGGTGAACTATGTGGTGTTCATGGGCATGGTGTAAAGCAGAGGCAATCTGGACAGCAATAATGCGGACTTTTTCATAAGGCAGCTTTTTGTGATGTCTGATAAGCTGATCCAGCCCCTCTCCCTTGACATATTCAAATGCTATCCACGGCACTCCATCCTGCTGCCCCGCATCGTGTACTGCTACAATCGAAGGATGACTGAGTCTGGCAGAAGCCCTGGCCTCGATTGCAAATCTTTCCAGATATTCACGCCGGGTTGTCTCATCCAGGGTCTTCTCCAGAGCAATTACTTTTACTGCTAGCTGGCGCTGAAGAACAGGATCTTCCGCCAGATAGACACGGCCCATTGCACCCTCTCCCAGAATGCTTTTTACAACGTAACGCCCGAATTTCTGAGGATTTCCCTTTGTGTTGCTTTTAATTTCAGTGCTCATGGGATTCAAAAAATACCTTTCCTACTCTAAGCAACCTTTAAGCAGAAAAGAGAAATATATTTAATACTAACAAGGATTATCCGGAATTAAAAACGATACCGATCCCGATGCCGATATCGACTCCGATATCGAGAGCGTATCTTATCAAACATACTCATTTTAGTGATAAATTTCAGGAGGAGGTGAATAATTGAATCTTATTTTGATTTCTGAAAGTGATTTCATTGGCAGTGATCACAAAAGAGTGCAGATCAGGGGTCGGCGCAGGGAACATATCATGAGTGTATTCCATGCGGTTCCCGGAGACAGGCTCAAGGTCGGGATACTTGGCGGCCTTACAGGGATCGGCATTGTAGAAACAATTGACAATGAAAAGATAGAACTGTCGGTTAGCCTCTCAGAACCTCCTCCTCAAGCTCTGCCGTTTACACTGGTGATGGCTTTACCCCGTCCAAAGAGTCTAAAGAAATCAATTGAAGTGGCTACAGCTCTGGGGATAAAAAGAGTATTCATAATAGAAAGCTGGCGGGTTGAAAAAAGCTACTGGTCCTCACCGGTACTTCAGAGTGCCAACCTCAACAGCCATATCATTCTTGGTTTGGAGGGGGCCAAAGATACTATTCCACCCACAATTGAGATCAGGAAAAGGTTTAAACCATTTGTTGAGGACGAGCTTCCGTCGGTGGCAAAAGGAACCATGGCCCTTGTGGCACATCCATACAGTTCCCTGGCTTGTCCGCATGATGTAAACTGTGCGGTTACACTGGTAATCGGACCTGAGGGGGGCTTTATTCCTTTTGAAATTGAGCTTCTGGAAAAAAACGGCTTTCAGGCTGTCACATTAGGCCCCAGGATACTCAGAGTAGAAAATGCTATCCCTGCTCTCGCTGGACGGCTTTTCTAATCTATCGTTTTGAAAGTATTCTGGAGATGATCACAACCAGGGCGATCAGAGCCAGAACAACTGCACCAGCAATCACGATTTTCTTTTTCACATCAATCCTTTTCTTCAATTAAGATTGTTTCTGTAAGATTAAAACAAACCATTTTTTGACAAAAATACTATTCTTGTTTAGTCAAGCGATTTCAAAATCAGGTCATGGCATCCCGGTCCGGGCACTTATCCGAAAAATGACAGTTACCGCAAAACTTCCCCATCCACACGTCATCAAACTGCTGCATTATCTGCCCCACAAGTTTCGGATCAGAGCTTATTATTCCAGCCTCAAAATTCCTCTTTCCCTCACTCCTTGCACCCATCCCTGCCCCTGTGAGATTCGCACTGCCTGTATAGGCAACCTTTCCGTCGACAATGATCGATTTGAAATGTACCCTGGGACAAAGCAATCGTTCAAGCCCCTTTGCGAGAATGGGATATCTGTCAAATTCTTCCCGAAAGACCGGCCCTGGTTCTTTAGCGTGAATCAGACGAACCGAAACATTCCGGGACAGAAGATAGGAAAGCACCTCCAGGAATGGTAAATAGCGTCTGTTTTTTTTGATATGAAGGTCTTTTAAGTCGGAAGTGGCAAGCCAGAGAAAGTCTTTGCTGGCTGGGACTTCCTGGAGAAGAACCCTGGAGTAGATTTCCTGATCAGTTATAAATTCGATCATCAGGTAGAAAATAATGCCGGGGGTAGCATGAAAACACTATTTGTTTTCATGTGTCGGGGCCGGTATTGGTATCGGCATCGACACTTCCAGCGGGGGGATTTCCCACCATGTACACAGTTTTTTCGATACCGATACCGATACCGATTCCGACCCCGATATGAAAAACAAACAATGAGGTTTACAGGATTAGACTGATTGCTGTTGATATCAAGGTCAAACCTATCATCTGTAGTTTGCCACTATATAAGATTGAAAACTATTTGCAAATTTCGCCAACCATCAAATGCAAAAAAAACCCTCCATATCCCAGGTCTCTCCTGCTCGAGAAAAGGCTCTCAAATACCTGAGATACATGCTTAATAAAAGCTGGAAACCCGGTGACCCCCTGCCCAGTATCAGTCAGTTGGCCAAGGCTGCCCGGGTTAGCATCGTCCCGATGTGGAAGGCGGTTAATCAACTGGCCTCCGAAGGTGTACTCGAGGTGATACAGGGGAGCGGGACACGGGTAAGTATCAGCTTTGAGGAACCGGTGAACGCCCTTCGCAAAGGATGGCTGGGGCTCAGGGACAGGATCCATAAAGATATCCTTACCGGTCTCTATCCTTCCGGCACCCTGATGCCCTCCTTGAAAGAGGTTAAAGCATACTATGGCGTGAGCCATCAAACCCTGCGCAAGGCACTTGACAGCCTGGTTGTCGAAGGGGTGATTCAACCTGAGCACCGGACCTACAAAGTTATCTCCTTCTCTCCCAGTAAAGCTCATTCATCAATTGTGCTCTTGGGATGGTCTGATCCGACAATTGAGCTTCAGTCCAGGACCCCGTGGGGTGAGGAGTTCCTGAGAATTTGCGAAAACCTCTGCTCTCAGATGAAAGTGCGTTTGCAGATAATAAGATATACCAGGCTGGATGGCAGGGTTGCTTTTACAAACCAGAACGGTACCACATTTGACCGGCTCAGATCCGATGATTCGGTGCTGGGATATCTGCTGTGGGCGGAGAGTCCCGGTGAGCTTTACAGAGAGGTTCTGTCACAGATAGATCTCTTCCAGAAGCCAATCGCAGTACTTCAGGAGGGAACACGGCTGCAGCTCGGCAGTTCCTCAGGGAGGAATCGTGGATTGAAGATTTTTTCCATTGCAACCGGATCAAATGCCGCACGAAGTCTTGCCTCATATCTGCTTCAGCAGGGTCACTCAAAGGCAGCCTATATTTCTCCCTTTCATAAATCTGACTGGTCAAGAGCACGACTTTATGGTCTGCAGGAGATTTTCCAGAGACAGGGAAACGGAGCTGTGATACAGCCTTTTACACTGAATGAATACAGGTACTCTCATGAGTTCCGCTTATCTCTGAAATCATCGGAGATTCTTTTTCAGGATCTTATGAAGCCCCGGAATGCCAACGGGATTCTCAAGCGTGCAGCATTAAGGATCAGGCCCAGTCTCTCCAGGATAATCGATGATGAAGCAGTGAGGGCTTTTCTTAATCCTCTGTTTGTAAAAGCAGCATCTGATGCCTATTGCTCAGCCTGGGTTTGCGCAAATGACCGGGTGGCATTTATGGCACTGGATTACCTGAAGGAGCATGTGAGCAGGAGGATAGCAGTGGCAGCATTTGATGATACTTTTGAGGCGTTCCGCCGAGGCTTGACCTCCTATAACTTCAATATCCATGGTCTGGTTCAACTCATGCTCTCTCACCTGTTAAACCCATCCTCACATAAGAGCCGGGAAAACAACACGGTGGAAATTGAGGGCGTGCTCGTCGTGAGAAACACCACATTCTCAAATGTCGGATAATTATAATCCGCCTCTCTCCAGAAGCCATCTTTCTACCTCGATGGCAGCCATGCAGCCGCTTCCGGCCGCTGCTATCGCCTGACGGTATTTGGAATCCTGAACATCACCTGCCGCAAACAGTCCCTCAATATTTGTACATGTCGAGTCCGGGGCAGTAATAATGTACCCATGTTCATCTTTCTCCAGGGGACCCTTTAAAAAGGAGGTGTTTGGCTGATGCCCGATAGCCTCAAACGCACCGACGACTTCCAGATCTGTGATCTCTCCGGTTACAGTGTCTTTTAGTTTTAAACCGGTAAGCTTTGTATCACCCAGAAATTCCTCTACTACCTTGTTCCAGAGGATATGCACTTTAGGATGAGTAAGAGCCCGCTTCTGCATCACCTTGCTTGCCCGCAGTTCATCTCTGCGATGGATAAGGTAGATTCTGGACCCGAACTGGGTAAGGTGGAGTGCTTCTTCTACAGCAGTATCACCTCCGCCTATCACTGCCAGTTCCTTATTTCTGAACACCGGCAAACCCCCGTCACAGACAGCGCAGGCCGAAACTCCCTTCCCCCAGAATTTTTTCTCTGATTCCAGAGGAAGCCTTTTGGCAGTTGCTCCGGAGGCAACGATAATTGAGCCGGCAGTGTATGTTTCTTCAGACATGGATACGATTTTAAAGGGATAGGTGGTCAGATCGACCTCGATGACATCCTCAGTAATGAATCGTGTGCCGTTGTTTAAAGCCTGCTCGCGCATATTGGCCATCAGTTGCTGTCCATAAATACCGTTGGGGAAGCCAGGGAAATTCTCAACAATATTTGTGATCATCAATTGGCCGCCCGGAATTCCTCCGCACTGAAAACCCTCAAAGAGCAGAGGTTGTATGTTTGCCCGTGATGCATAAATAGCAGCAGTGAGTCCTGCCGGCCCTGAACCAATAATTACCAAACGTTCTGGCATGAATCCTCCCGGTTTGAACAGCTCTTCGTTCAATGTATTGAAATATCTATGTAATAGTACACATAAAATAATTGGCTGATTGTTGAAAAGCACGGTATCCTGCCTGAAAGGATTTCTTTTGGAAGTGAAAGCCCTGAAATGGGCGCTATATAAAAGCCGGGCTGCAGGCCTGGGTTAGGGGCGGGATAATTAAATAGTGTATTAAAAAATGAAAGATATTTAATACAAAAGTGTCTAATCCTGATATAGTTTATCTATGAGGATTTTGACCCGAGTTTTCGCCTGGAAAATGTATAATTTTCCACATTCAGTTAAATTATCATTGTGAAACTACCATCAGAAAAACTTCTAAATGACTTTGCCCCCTTAACACCGGTGAGTACTTGTCCCCGGATTGCAGTGCATCAGGCGCCCGATTTTTACCGTTTATGGGATGCTCTGGAGCATGAGCAGGGTTCGGTGTGTGATGTGCCCTTCTGGGCTGCGGTCTGGCCCGGAGCAAAGTCACTTTCCAGATATATACTCAACAATCCCGACCTGGTAAAAGGAAAAAGCATTCTGGATCTTGGGTGCGGAAGCGGAGTTGTGAGCATAGCCGCATCGAAAGCCGGTGCGGTCAGGGTAGTGGCAAATGATATCGATCCCGTTGCCTTGCATATTGCCGAGAGAGATTTCCTTGCCAATGGTGTCTCTCCGGTTCTGGAAAAAAGAAATTTCCTTGAAGAGGATGTTCTGGAATCCTTTGATCTGGTTTTTGTGGTAGACATGTTTTACGAGCGCTCCAAATCCCCATCAATGCTTGCCCTGTTGAAGGATCTCCGTAGAAAAGGCATAGAAATTATAATTGCCGATGGAAGCAGGCCCTTTGCTCCCAAAGACAATATAGAGCTTCTGCTAAACGAGTGGATTGAAGTGGACAGGGAGCTTGAGGGTGTTCACACCCGTGAGGTGAGAATTTTCAGATTCGAAATATAGAAAGCTCTCATCCGACTGGCATATATTTTGCACTCACATAATCGATGATACTTTTTTAAAGCACTGCGCTTAACCCGTGTTGGTTGTTGGTATGAGGTTAGTTATGTGCCGGAATTTTCTACGCTTTCTACGAAAATTTCCCGTTCAGGGGGCAATTGATGATTGGAAAAGCGCGGAGAGGTCTGCTCTCAACAACTGTTCTTTCGCTGGTAAAAAGCAGGTACTTTTTCATTTCTGAGAAAAACAGCTCTTTTTATGGTCTGATTTCATCTAAAATCGTTGTCTTGTGTCTGATTTTAGTCTTTATCAGTCTGGGAGGGATGATAAGAGGGGTTCTGTATGTGTTATTAAGTGCCCAAAATATCATTAGTGTACAGATTGAGAAAAAAAAATACATACAGTACGATTCAGGAGCCAGAATCCTGGACATTCATCTTTCGCGTACGATAAACGATTTAAGGAGACGTTCTTTTCAACCTGTAGAGAACAAAGATGGTTCGGTTTGTGGGGTTTACAAGACCGGGCTGGAAATAATCGAGAACAACAAGACTCTGATTCAGAATTTCAACTGTATATTTCCCTTTTCACAAAGGCTGCAACCCGCTGTTTTCGACCGGCCGCTCTTCAAAGGGAGCAACTTTCCGGAGCGGCTCTCCTTTCTCAGTCCGGCTGAGGGGAGGATTACTTCACATTTCGGGATGCGAACAGATCCGGTTTATGAGGGAACTGCCAGACATAACGGTATCGATATTGCCGGTAAATTATGGACACCTGTTTACAGTTCTCTGGCGGGTACAGTTATCTTTGCAGGAAACAGATCCAGATGGGGTAATGTAGTGATAATTGATCATGCTGAAACCGGTTATCAAACAATCTATGCCCATCTGCAGAAAATTAACACCAGAGGAGGGGATGAGGTAAAAACAGGACAATTGATCGGGTTTTTGGGAAATACAGGAAAGAGTACCGGTCCGCATCTTCACTATGAGGTGCGTTTCATGGCCAAGCCGATAAATCCTCTTCAGGTATTGATTCCATTCGACACGGTTGTGGATTAATTTGACTTTTTTTTCTCCGAATGGTAATTTTTAGTCTCATTCGAAGTCCTGTGGCAGCGTAGCTCAGTCGGTTAGAGCAGTGGAATCATAATCCACGTGTCGGGGGTTCGATTCCCTCCGCTGCTACTTTTTGATTCGGTGTCGGTATCGAAATATTTGCAATTATCGGGTTGATTCCTCCGTTGTTACCTCTGTTTACCCCTGTATAGCTTATGTCACCCTCTGAAAAAATCCTGTTATTCTGCAGCCGTTTTCTCCTCCCGAATTCATCGGTACTGACGGCGGTAAGCGGAGGCAGTGATTCCGTTTCGATGCTGTGTTTGCTGCATGAACTCAGGGATGAACTGAAGATCTCTAATCTGGCAGTTGCGCATGTTAATCATGGGTTGCGCGGAGCGGAATCCGATGGTGATGAGCAGTATGTAAGAGAGCTTTCATCCAGTTTGGGCCTTCAATTTTTTGTCAAGCATCTGAGTGGGTACAACAGTGAAGATCCGGGGATAGAGCAGTGGGCCAGGAGAGAGCGGTACCGGTTTTTCCGCTCGGTGATGGAGAGTGGTGGGTTTGATTTTGTGGCGACCGGACATACTGCCGATGATCAGGCGGAAACAGTTCTGCTTAGGATATTCAGGGGTACCGGATTAAAGGGTCTTCGGGGAATTCTTCCGCTCAGAGAGGACGGGGTGATCAGGCCTCTGCTTTACATAGCAAGAAGCGAGCTGGTTGAATGGCTCTCAATGAAAGGGATCTCTTTCCGCACTGACTCATCCAATGCTGAGACGCGGTTTCGTCGCAACAGCATACGTCATAAGCTGCTTCCTGCTTTGAGCAGGGATGTTCCCGATGTAATAGAGAACCTTTCATCACTGGCCTGGAGAGCTCATGATTCCTGGGGTATTCTCTCTCAGGAGGCCAATAAGTGGATCGGTAGATTCGTAATTATTTTTCCAGACCAATCATTCCTGCTTAAAAAAGAGGGGTTGGAAATGCGCCCCGAAGCGGGAGAGGGGATAAAGGCGCTCTTTGAACGCAACAGGATCCCTGTGTATCGTGCTCATGTTGAGAATGTTTTTTATAATTCCAGAAACAGGGGAAAGGAGTATCTTCTTCCCTGCGGATGGCACTATTTCCCCAGGAAAGAGGGAGTTTTCTTTGTGCGGGAAAGAGTGGAGAAGAGGGATTTCCGATACGAGATTGCGGTGCCAGGCAATACCGAGTTACATGATGTAAATTTGCGGTTTTCTGTTTCAGAGGGCGATCCCCCACATGGAAAGATAAAGAGTGATAATTGGTCGGTTGTGCTTGACCGGAACTGCTGTGGAGAGCGTCTTTTATACCGCAGCATAAGTGCAGAGGACAGGTTCCAGCCTTTAGGGATGAGAGCAGGACAACAAGTGATAAAATACCTGGTAAGTAAAGGTATACCCAGGATGCTTGGTGAAGGGTTTGGAGTTATAGTAAATCAGAGCAATAAGATAGTATGGATTCCCGGAATACAGATAGATCATGAGAGTCGTGTTACAGAATCAACTCGCCGGATTATAAGAATCGAATCTCATCTCTGCTCACCTGCCTGAAATAGTGTAAGGCTTACCTGGGCTGTAAGATTTCGGCTTGCCGGGTTCCCGGAGAGTTTTCTTGAGGGGAAAGACTTTTTTCACTATATAATGTATATTTAATCAAAATGTTATTCAGCCGCGGCTGTCTTACCGGTACGCGGTCGGAAAGGAATAGCCTTTGGAAGAAAAAAAGCAGAAAAGCAGGGAGGACCGCCTGGTGTCTTCTGAAAAGAAAAAGCAGAAGGAAAATACAGGTAAGAAGGGTCCGCGCAAGGACCCTGGCAAGACTGTTCTGATGTGGCTGGCCATAGCGATAGCTGTTGTGTTTGCACTGCGTGCGATCGAGGGTTTCGGTACCAGAAAAGAAGTCAAGATCAGTTACAGTCAATTTCAGGAGGTACTTGCAAATCCTGAAGTGAAAATTGTCAGAGCTGATGTATTGCAGAAGGGGCTTAATAAAGCGATTTTTATCGGTGAACTGGCCGATCCTTCATCATTAAGCAAGATTCCTTCCATAAAGAATAATGCGCCTGGCAAGTATTTCACCGTCAATCTTCCCTATATTGACAGTGAGATGATTTCCAAATGGGATAATGCCGGATTTCAGTACACATTCGAGCAGGATAAGCTTGACGTGAGAGATGTGCTGCTCAATGCGCTTCCCTGGGTACTGATGATTCTTGTCTGGTTATTTATCATGAGGCAGATGCAGGCGGGGCAGAAGGGGATATTTACTTTCGGGAAAAGCCGTGCCAAACTTAACCCGATGGATCGTCCCCAGATAACATTTGCTGACGCTGCGGGGGTTGAGGAAGCCAAGCAGGAACTTCAGGAGATAATCGATTTTCTTAAGGATCCAAAGAAATTCAAGCGTCTTGGTGGCAAGATTCCTAAAGGTGTGCTGCTTTTAGGTCCTCCCGGAACCGGAAAGACTCTGCTTGCAAGGTGTGTTGCCGGTGAGGCTGGAGTGCCTTTTCTCTCGATGAGCGGATCTGATTTTGTGGAGATGTTTGTGGGGGTGGGTGCTTCAAGAGTACGTGATCTGTTCGAGACAGCCAAACGGAATTCACCCTGCATAATTTTCATCGATGAGATCGATGCTGTTGGACGTCAGAGGGGGGCCGGGCTTGGTGGCGGTCATGACGAGAGGGAGCAGACGCTCAACCAGATGCTGGTAGAGATGGATGGTTTTGAGGTGAATTCAGGTGTCATACTCATTGCTGCTACCAACAGACCTGATGTTCTCGATCCGGCTCTTCTGAGACCGGGGAGGTTTGACAGGCAGATAGTGGTGGATGTTCCTGATGTAAAGGGAAGAGAGGGAATCCTTCAGGTGCATACAAAGAGCATTCCTATGGGCGCTGATGTTGATCTCTACACTATTGCCCGCGGAACACCGGGATTTGTGGGAGCGGATCTGGCGAATCTGGTCAATGAGGCGGCACTTATGGCTGCGAGGTTTGGTCAGGACACTGTCACCATGCTCGATTTTGAAGAAGCCAAAGACAAGGTCATGATGGGTGCTGAACGGAAAAGCATGGTACTGTCCGAGAAAGAGAAAAAGCTTACAGCTTATCATGAGGCAGGACACGCCATATGCAATATCTATTGTGAAGAGGCCGATCCTCTTCATAAAGTGACAATTATTCCCCGGGGACGGGCGCTGGGAGTCACCTTTTCGCTTCCCTGGGAAGATAAGCACAGCTATTCCAAACAGTATATACTCGACCGTATCTGCATTATGCTTGGCGGAAGGATGGCTGAGGAGATAGTGTTCGGGAATCAGACGACCGGTGCGGCAAGCGATATTAAACAGGCCACTAATCTGGTCCGTAAACTGATCTGTGATTACGGAATGACAGATGAACTGGGACCCTTAAGCTACGGTGAAAAAGATGAGCAGATTTTCCTGGGACGTGAGATCTCCCGTCACAGGGACTACTCGGATAAAACCGCGGAAGAGATAGACCGTCTGATGCGGGTGATGATAGAGGAACAGGCTCAGAGGGCAAGAGAGATTCTCACTGAGCACCGTGACCAGCTTGAAATGCTCGCAAATGCTCTTCTGGAACATGAACTTCTTGACCGTGAAGAAATCATGAAGGTGATCAGCGGGGATACGCTCCAGACAGTAAAGAAAACGCGGTCTCTTCTGAGGAAAGCACCGGAGAAGCCTGAAAATACGGTGACAGTAGGACCGGAGACAGAGCCTGCTGCCGGTATTAACTGATAAAAACAATGCCCGATATCATACAGGCAGATCTTTGATCTGTCTGAACCCGGGCAGAGAAATTACAACGCTGGTAGGGGCAGAAAAACTGTTCCTGCCTCTTTGTTTTTTAATATACCAACTTTAACGTGTAAATATCTGTTCCATGAATAACGAAATCAAAGTACCTTTCAGGATTATGGGAGTGGTGAATGTCACTCCTGATTCTTTTTATGACGGGGGAAAGCACGATACAACTGTTTCGGCTGTGGAGCATAGTCTCAGGCTTGCCGAACAGGGTGCAGACATACTGGATATTGGAGGTGCATCCAGCCGCCCCGGAGCTTCTCCGGTTCCTCAGGAGGAGGAGAAGAGAAGAATATTGCCAGTGATTAAAGAGGTGGCTGCCCGGTTCAGCGGGCCAATAAGTGTTGATACCACCTGGTCGGGTGTAGCAGAGGCGGCACTGGATGCCGGGGCATCATGGATAAATGATATCAGCGCTGGCAGAGCCGATCCGGAGATGATCAGGTTGGCTGCGAGGCGGAAATGTACCATGGTGCTGATGCACAGCCGTGGGACACCGGAGACCATGCAGATAAATCCCGGCTATGATGATGTGGTTTCTGAGGTGAGAGAGGAGCTTCTCGATGCCTGCAGGAAATTCATCGAAGGAGGAGTCTCCAGGGACAAAATCATACTTGATCCGGGAATTGGATTTGCATTTGCCAAGACCGCCGAGCATAATCTGGCTCTCTTAAGGGGTCTCGATAAAATAGCGGAGCTTGGATATCCGGTCCTGCTGGGTACATCGAGAAAGAGGTTTATAGGTCAGATAACCGGTAAAGAAGTTCAGGATCGTCTATGTGGGACACTCGCTACTGTGGCCGCGGGGTATTTGAGAGGAAGCAGGATTTTCCGGGTGCATGATGTGGATGAAACCCGGGATTTTCTGAAAGTGCTCGCAGTAATTGAAAAAGGTCTGCCAGTAGAGTACTTTTCATAGTGGTACAATTTCGATAACTGTAAGAATGATAACGGGTTGCAGTTGTGCAGAAGCGCTTAAGTCAAAAAAAGAAGAAAAACCGGATATGGCTGATACTGTTGTTATTTCTGGTTTTTTTGTTATTTTTGGTTTTCCGGCTTTTTCGGTGTGAGCCGCCTGAAATCTCTCTTCCGGAGCAGAAAGAGGTTATACAGGAGGAGCCTCCAAAAGAGGAAAAAGCAGCTTTGCCTGATACAACTGCTGATACAGTGGTGGATACGGTTCCGGTGGATACGGTTCCAAAGGAAAAGGTGGTACCTGTTGAGAAAAAGCCCCTCAGAAAGGAGGCACCGCCAGTGAGTTTAATCACAGCGGATACGGTTACTGAGGAGGTTAAAGAGGATTCGATAAAAGACAGTTCTGTTGTAGCTGTGGAGGAAGAGGATTCCCGGGACCCCTGTGAACTTGATACATTAGGTTTGTGGGTTTATCCCGATCCCTCCGGTGGACTTCACCGTAAACCTGTGGATATCAGGTTTTTCGCTAACAAAAAGGGAGCGGTAATCCGGTGGCGTCTCAAAGGCGACACAGCCTGGACAGTTTACAGTGGTGATCCGGTCAGGATGAGCAAAACCGGAGTGATTGTTTATGAGGGAAGGGACACCTGCGGCAGAGGGATGGAGACGCGGGAAGAGTTCTATGAGATTGAGCAGGCAAGCAGCCCCTCAGTGTGTCCTCCGGATATGGAGTATATAAAAGTGGGTTCAACCCGGTTTTGTATTGACCGATACGAATGGCCCAACCGTAAAGGTGTAATGCCTCTTTCCTATATTTCCTTTTACCATGCCGCTGATTCCTGTTTTGCGGCAGGAAAAAGACTGTGTACATCAGAAGAATGGTATCTTGCCTGCACAGGACCACACGGTTGGAAGTATCCTTATGGCCAGTTTTACGAGCCCTATGCCTGTGCTACACATGACACTATTTATGTGGCATCCGGGAGCAGACCCGAGTGCAGGGGTTTCTTCGATGTCTATGATATGTCGGGAAATCTAATGGAGTGGACTGATACCAGGGCCAGAGAGAACACAAGTTTTTACTATGTTCAGGGTGGTTTTCACCAGAGTGGTCAGAAGAGCGGGTGTTCAGATAAGAGGTACAGCTACTATCCTCAAAACCAGCACAATCCGGTAGGATTTCGCTGCTGTGCTGATGTTCCAGAGGCAAAAGAGACGGGGGAGAAAAAGAAGAAATGATGGTGATAGAAAATCTCCCTTGCATACAGCCCGGAAAAGGGCAGAAAAAGAGAAAGTGAATTGTGACAGGGTCCTCTAAAGGCAGCTTTCTTTATATTCTTCTGTTTACAGCTATTTCAGGCTTTTCCGTGGCATCCGGACAGCAGGGTATCCGTTTTGAGAAGCCCAGAATAGAGGGCTTTCATCCGCTCGATGAAGAGCCTTACGCCTCATCACAGCTCGCCCATAAAAATCCGGTGATACTGGAGCTTAATACCCAGCTTTTCAGAGACACTTCGGTTATTGACTTTGAGAAACGTCAGATCACCTTCCGCCGTCAGGATTCTCTGGGTTATACAATGTGGGAGTATCACTATCCTGAACTCAGTGATTATCTCTTATCAAGGAAAAATTTCGCCCTTTACCAGGGCTGGCATAAGGGTATTTCTGCTCCCCGGAAGCAGGAGGAGAAAACAAAGCCCCAGCTCATGAAACTGCAGTGGGAGATTCCCGTACAGTACCCATCCTGGGCTCAGAGGGTACTTGGAAATGATCCCCCGCGTCTCAGTATTGACGGGAATCTGACAATAAAGATGGGCTTCGACCATTCAAAGACGATGAATTCTGACCTGAATGATAATACTGCTTCCACCACCGGGCTGGATTTTGACATTATGTACAATTTCAGTATCGTTGGAAGTGTGGGGCGTCTTATCAATATCAATATCAAAGCCAATAGCGAAGAGGAGATTTCGCTTACAGACAATCTGAAAAATTTTAAGATCGAGTACAAGGAATCCAGGCCGGGAGAACTGGAAGATGAGATCATTCAGGAGGTGATAGCCGGTTATACAGGATTCCAGATGCCCGGGCAGGGGCTTGCCGGTTACCAGGAGAATCATGCGGGACTGTTTGGAATAAAAATAAGATCACAGCTTGGTCCTCTGAAGTTGACAACGATTGTCAGTCATGAGCAGGGTGAAACCAATAAGCTGACAGTATCGAACAGTACAGGGCAGAGCTCGGAGGGCGGGATCCCTTACAAAGTAAACCAGTATCTGGAAAACAAATTCTTCTTCCTTCACAATATTTACAGAGCTGCCTACAACCTCAAGTATGGAAAGGGTGCTCCATCAAATCCACAGGCTCCTCCCAAGGTAACTACTCTGGAGGTGTACCGGAGAGTTGATCCTGCTCAGGCGACTGAAATCGAGAAATTGCCCAACCGCACTGTAAGGGAAGCCACAACTGATGATAACATGCAGAAGTACAAATTCGAGCTGCTTCTTCAGGACATGCATTATTATCTGAACAAAGAGGAAGGATGGATAAGATTTGATTCGATAACTATAAGCGCAAATGACCATGTTGCGATATATCTCAGGACAGAAAGTCCTCAGATCAGCAGAGGAGAGAAACAGGACACCTCTCTTAATCTCTGGACTCTTAAGACTGAGGCGCCGATTGACTCAGCCAGTGCGGATACATCAAGGTTTTACCTGATGTGGAGAAACGTTTATCAGTTGTCAGTTCCTGATTTTTCCAATTTTACCCTCAAGGTAGAAACTACACCTGTCAGCGGAATCGGGGAGGAACGTCAGGGCAATACTCATATTTCCGACATACTGGGTTTGACTCTGAACGGAAAGCCGCTTGTCACCAGATCTGACATTTTTGACAAAGATAATGGTGTCCTTATAATTCCTCCCTATGATACCAGCTTTTTCGGGAATGAACCTTTTGATAATCCGGAATTGACAGAACGCGACAGGTTCGTCTACCGTTACAATGTAGACCGGATTGATAATTACAGATCTCCCTACGTTCTTATTATGTCGGGAACAAAAAAACAGACAGTTTTTGACCTGGGCTGGGGGGTAATGGAAGGAACAGAGCGGGTTATTGCAGACGGCAAGGTTCTTCAGAGAGACCGTGATTATGTGATCAGTTATGATATGGGAACTCTTGAACTGACATCACCACTTGCCAGAACCGCAGACAGAGTGGAAATCGAGTATCAGAGAGAGGCTCTTTTTGTACCTGACCGTAAGCTGTTCATGGGTATGCATGGCGAGCTGAAGCTTCCTTTTCTGGGCGAAAAATCTTTTACAGGTATGAGTATTCTGTTCCAGAATACGAAAATTCTCGATGATATACCGCGGCTGGAGCAGGAGCCTTATAACAAGGTGCTTTTTGATGTTAACACCAGAATAGATCTGGAACCGGAATGGATGACTGCACTTGTTAATAAGATTCCGCTAATCAAAACTGATGCTTCTTCCAAGATACAGTTTGATTTCGAGCTGGCCCACAGCAGGATGAATCCCAATACGGAAAACGAAGCATATGTAGATGATTTTGAGGAGAGTAAACAGCCGTTTTCTATCGGCGGTACTTTTGACAGTTGGTTTCAGTCAAGCCCGCCATACCATTCCGATTCCCTGTATCTTTATCCTCCTGCTTTTGATTTTTACTGGTTTACACCCAGATCGGTCGACTCCAGGCACAGGGTGGATGGAAGGGAAATATGGGACAGAAATGAGAAACCGACAGCAGGAGATGAGATTTATGAGACTGTTGTCAGGCTGCATGCCACACCTGCGCCGGACACATCCTCGGGTGAGGTAATCAGGAGATTCCGCAAGGCATGGGCCGGAATAATGACACCGATCTCAAGCAGTTTCATGAACAAGGAGCGTGACCGCTACTTTGAGTTTATGGTCAAAGCTGTGGGCGGGTTTGACAGAAAGGGTGTTCTGAAAATTCAGATGGGTGACATGAGAGAAGATATTTCTCTTAACGGAGGACCGCCGAATCAGATGTCGGATAAAGAGGATACAAGCGCGATTTGGACCGATATTTACCGGCAGAAAGATGATCTTGGATTGGACCGGAAAGCAAACAGGGATGAGTACTATCTGATTCCGGGTGAAAAACTGTTCACCTGGGATACGCTGTACTACGACAGTATCAAATTTCCGGATCCTGCCAGGGATGATTATAAAAACTATGAGACTAATGTTGATTTTTACCGGTATGCCTGTAAAAAACAGGGTGATGGCTATTTGACATCTGAGGATATCAATTTTGACGGTACTATCCAGACACACACTCAGGAGAGGTACTTTGAGTTTACCATAGATCTCTCTGATGCCGATGCTCCCTACTATGATAAAACAGCAAAGCTTAACCCTGCCGGAGGATGGAGAAAGGTACGTATTCCGCTTAAGGAGGTACTGGCAGGTTATGAACACATGCGTGATTCTGTCAATAGTCCCAGGTGGTCGGAAATAAAGATGGTCAGGTTTATCTGGACCGATTTTGACACTACTGCTCTTAACAAGGAACAGCAGCTCATTTTCTATGACATGCAGTTTGTTGGCAATCAGTGGCAGCCTCTTTACGATTCGATCGGTACAAAGATCGAGGCTGTATCTATAAATAACCATGAAGATTCAGAATACAGATCCAGTACCAGGGGAGATATATTCCATTGGAAAAGGGATGAACAGACCGGAGATTACGAGCGGGAGAGCGCATTGAAGCTTATTTTTCAGAATGTCAAGGAGGGGGAGACTGCGCTTATAACCAGAAATTATTCCTATCAGAATATCAACCTTTCCGCTTACAGGAATCTGAGTCTGTACGTTTATGGAAAAAGCCCCTCCGGAAGCAATGCGGACAAGGCACTCCTTTACGGGGGAAAAGTGGATTTTGTGTTCAGGTTCGGCACAGATGATTCCTGTTATTATGAGTACAGAGGAGATCTCTATTCAGGATGGAATCAGATTTCCATCGATCTGCGCAGGATTGCGGAGCTGAAAGACAACTATATGCTCTCCAATCCCGACACTCTGATCCTCGATTCTCTCTCTTATGGAAAGGGTCGTCTGCTTGTAAAGGCACCCAGAGGAAGGCAGCCCAATCTTTCCAATATCCAGTGGATGGGAATAGGAGTATACAGGGAGGAGAATACTGCAGGGGAAGATTCTCTCTCTTCGGGCGAACTGTGGGTAAATGACATGAAGGTAAGCGGTATAGGGAAACTTAACGGATGGGCCATGAGCAGCAGGTTCAATAGTAAATTTGCAGACCTGCTTGATATATCCGCTGATCTCAATTACGAGGATGGAGATTTCAGGCGGATGACCGAAAACTCCCTTAAACCCGATAATTCCACGTTGACAGGTAACTTCAGTTCAACCTTGTATCTTGACAAATTTCTTCCATCGGAGTGGGGGGTATCTATCCCTGTGGGAGGGTCCGTTTCCGGCTCTGTTACCCGTCCCCAGCTTAAAACCAACTCCGATGTCTATCTTACAAAAGAGAACGGACGCTCTGACAATCTGATGGACATGATCTCTGATGCTGGTGATATACTTTTAAGAAGGGAAAAAGACAGGGATGACATGACAAAAGCTGAGCATTATGAGACTCAGAACACAAATAACAAGCTTTTCGCCAACTACAGTAAATCATCCCGTTCCGATAACCCTATTGTCAATCTTACCGCCGACAGGATAGGAGCACAGGTTGAGTGGACAAGGTCCAGGGATGAACTGTGGCAGGGACCCGCTCCATCCGACAGTATCGGGGATTATGTGATCAGAACAGACAGAGAATCCTACTCAGGAAAGCTCAAGTACAACCTCAATCCTCAGGAGCCGCCAGAGTGGACAAAATGGAAACCGCTGCAAACCGATACATCGAAGTGGATTCCAAAGCCGCTGAAAAATTACGAATTCTCCCTGCTTCCTGAGCGGATTGAATTCGATCTTGTTGATTTGAGAAAAGGAAAGGAAATCAGGGATGATAACCGTCTGGAAGACAAGAGTATCATAGGTACCTTTGACCTGCATCATGGCTTTGCTCTCGATTATTCCCCCATTTCACCTCTGATCGATCTGGCATACAGCATTGGCATCGACAGAGATATGTACAGGAATTCTCAACATGATTCCACCGATGAATGGGGAAGGATATTCTCCCGTCATGAAGATCCGAACTTCAAACATCTTATGGTTCTCTGGGGTGAGAAGAACAGGACACAGCATGCCAGCCTCAAACTTAACCCTCAGATCTTTGACTGGCTTTCCACATCAGGAGAGTATGTTTCCGACTACAGAGCCGATATGGTGAACTGGAGAACCGGTGCCGAAGACTATATCAGTGCCGGAGTAAAATCAACTCTCTCCCTTAACGCAAATCTGAATATCGATATGCTTCTTAAAGGATTTATGGATGCGACAGGCAAGGACGGAGCAGGTAAGTTTTTTGAATTGCTTGACAAAGGTTTCGATAACGTGGGACTGAGGCAGATCACCTTTAACTATACCGCCGGATCTGATCTGAAAAACAACTATCTTGAATCATCTCTGCTTGGCAGGTCGGGACAATTTGAATTTCTTAAATATCAACTTGGGTTGAGCGGGAAGGCAGGAAACTTCTTCTCCGGAAACATGGATGACATGGCCCTGGGCGGAATGAAATACAGAGACGATAATAACAGCAAAAAAGACTTCTATGGTAATGATTACCGGACTGTAGACCAGAAATACAGTATCTCTTCAGGACTGGATTTAAAAATTCCTTTTGAAATCAGTTTCAGTCCCATAAGTATCGGTTGGAACAGAAGTTTCAAAGTGGTTCCGGACAGTACCAAAATGGACACCGCAATAGTTTTTCCGGATTTTTCACTTGGTTCCAGGACATCGGCCCTGATGAAAATTGGTTTTATAAATGATGCTTTGCAGAGTCTTAATCTCAGTTCCAGTTTCGGCTACAGGAAATCCAGGAGAAACACCGGGGTACTTGGAAACAATACAGATTTCAGGTTCGATTTTTCGCCGCTACTTTCAGTTACCGGATCGATGAAAAAGCTGCCTGTCAGTTTTACTTATAATTTCAGCCATTCCAGAGCTCACACGCTGGATTCTGCTGAAATAAAGACACACAGAAGCGAATTGCAGAACCATGATATTGATATTAATTATCAGATAGAGCAAAGCAGCCGTCTTTCAGAGATCAGGTTGCTGACATGGGTAATTCCAGTCAAGGGTCGTACAACTGTCGGGTTAAAGGGAAATATCGGTAAGAAGGTGGAACTCACAAAAGCGGATACGACTGCTTTTGAAACGAACTTCTACTTCACTCCTCATCTCACATATATATTTACGGACAATGTTACCGGAAGAGCCGAGTACACCTATGGTGAACGAAAGGTTCAGGGTGACGACAAGAAAATTATCGACAACAGGTTCCATCTGATCGCAGAAATACAATTTTAGGCTGAAAAATGACCAAAAAAATACTGTTTAATGCTACTCCTACAGAAAAAAGAGCTGCCCTGCTTGAAAACGACAAGGTTGTTGAACTGGTAGTAGAAAGGCCTGATCATTTCCGGCTCGTTGGAAACATATACCGTGGCCGGGTTACCTCAATACTGCCGGGTATACAAGCTGCCTTCATCGATATAGGTCTGGATAAATGCGCATTCCTCCATGCAACCGATGTAGACCCGTCACTGCTTCTTGAAGTCGGCAATGAATTGATGGAGCGCTATACAGGCAACGATTCATCGAAGCGCCGGCGGATTGCCAGGATTCCTATAGAAAAAGTGCTGACTGTCGGCCAGGAGATACTGGTTCAGGTTACCAAGGAGCCTATAAGTACTAAAGGAGCTAAAGTTACTACTCAGATCAGTCTTGCAGGACGTTTTCTGGTGCTTGTACCTGATACCGACTTTATTGGGGTTTCCAAAAAGACTCAGGACACCAAAAAGCGGGTAAGGCTCAAGAAACTTATCTCACAGATAAAGCCAAAGGGGGTAGGTTTTATAGTGAGGACTATCGGGCTGAAGGTCTCAGAAACAGAGTTTGTGAAGGAGATCCACATGCTGCTCGATGCCTGGAGGAAAGCACAGGAGGAAGCGCTCAGCGGCACCGGGCCCAAGCTGGTTTACAGAGAACTGGGTATTACAACCCAGGTGATCAGGGATCTTTTCTCCGAGGATGTTACTGAGGTGTATGTTGATCAGGATGATGACTACAGGGAGATACTCAATTATCTGAAGGCGCTATCGCCGGATCTCTGTAACAGGGTGATCCGCTACAATCAAAAAGTGCCTCTGTTTGACAAATTCAATATCGAGCGTGACCTCGACCGGCTCCTCAAGCGTAAAGTCTGGCTGAAAAGCGGCGGGTATATTCTGATTGACAGAACAGAGGCGCTGGTGGCAATTGATGTAAACACTGGAAGAAATGTGGGAAAATCAAGCCTTGAGGAGACTATTTTCAAGACTAATCTCGATGCTGCGGCTGAGATCTGCCGTCAGTTGCGCTTAAGGGATATCGGTGGACTCATCGTGGTCGATTTCATAGATATGAGAAACGCGGATAACCGGCGGAAGATTGAGGAGGCGATGCGCAAGGCGTTGGCTGCTGATCCCACTGCCACATCGATGACCGGCCTCTCTAAATTCGGACTGATGGAGATAACCAGAAAGAGAGTCAGACCGGAGCTGCAGGAGTTCTTCACAAATGTATGTCCGGTATGTGAAGGGTTGGGATGGGTGTTCTCACCCGAGACAGTAATCTCCAGAATAGACCGTGATCTGAAGCGGTCCAATGTCCGGGCAAATCAGGTGAAGCTCTCAGTTCATCCTGCTGTTGCTGCCTATCTTCTGAAAGAGGGTGAACAGATGAAAAACAGGCTGGAGAGGGCACATAAATATCAATTGTTGATAGAACAGGATGAGGAGCTTGATCAGGATGAGTATAACATAGTTCCGGATGGCAAGGTAAAGAAAAGAGAGCAGCCCTGTGATTAGCCAGATGCTTGCATTTTAATCCGGAAGTAATTATATTTAAAAGTCTTTTCTCTGAAAACCAGGATTATCTGGTCATGTTTTGGCTATGATCAGCTCCCGGTTGAAGCAAATTAAGAAAAAAATCCTAAGATATACTGGCATATTCGGGTCAGGAGACAATATGTATTCTATTATCGAACAAGGTGGTGCCCAGTTCAAGGTAACAGAAGGTGCTACTATCCGGGTTCCTCTGATTGAGGCAGAGAAGGGTGCGGAAATAACCATCGACAAAGTTTTGCTGGCTGCTGATGGCGATAAAATAAAGATCGGGACGCCGGTGGTTGAGGGTGCTTCTGTAACAGCCAAAGTTCTTGATCATACCAAGGCTAAGAAAGTGCTGGTGATAAAGAGGAAGCGCAGGAAAGATTATCGCCGCAAGAACGGTCATCGTCAGCAGTACACGAAACTGGAAATAGTTTCGATCAAAATCTGATTGCAGGGAGTGAAAAAAAATGGCACATAAAAAAGGTGTAGGAAGCAGCCGCAACGGTCGTGACAGTAATCCCAAGATGCTTGGGGTGAAGAGATTTGGTGGAGAACAGGTAAGTGCCGGAGCCATCTTAGTCCGTCAGCGCGGAACAGTTGTGTTTCCAGGTATGAATGTAGGACAGGGTAAAGACCACACTCTTTTTGCCAAAGTGGATGGTCAGGTTAAATTTTCCTGGTTTGCAGGCAACAGAAAAAGAGTGGATATAGTGCCGGCTGCACAGGCATAATATTCAGACAGGAAATCTTAAGGGGCGGTTTTACCGGAGATGGTGAAACCGCCTTTTTTTTGGGGGGCGGCATAAATGCCTGCCCCTGGGCATATTAAGCCCGGTGAACCGGGCTTGGGGAGACGATACTCCAATGTTGAAAAAATAACCGGAAATTTTCTTCTGTAGTTTAAACAGTAAAATTATCATTTCTTTAACAGACTTATTTGGTCAGGATATTTTTCGATTCCGATACCGACCCCGGTGTGGGGAACAAGAGGATGTCCGCTTACCTTAAACAGGTAAGCGGACTAATTGCGGATAAATCCGGATGAATTACTTTTTCTTGAAATCTTCCTTAAGATCGGTGAAAGTAATAAATCTGTTCTGGCTTCCATCGGTAATGAGAGAATCGTAAGTAGGCTGGGGCTCTTTTTTCCAGACAGTTTTCTTCTTCCCTTTTTCTTCTTCAACATAGAGACGTTCAAAATTCTGCTTTACAGCCGCAAAGCGGTCGATCAGAAGAACTATGGTATCTCCGATCAGATCGTATTTACCCCATGACCTGAACTCATAGTCTTCTTTAAGAAATGGACCGCTCTGACCCTTTTTGTTTTCGACCAGCAGAACTGTTCCATCCTTTCTGAAAGTGAAAATTTTCTTCTCTATGGCATGAACTGCCTTGTTTTCTTTGCTTTTTGTCTCATTTATACATGTCCACTCACCCGGAATTCTGGGCCTGAGTTCCTTTGCTCTCTCGTCGTCAAATTTAAACTGAGGTAATCTTGCAATGATTTCTTTGAGCAGATGATGAGCCTGGAGATACCACTTGATATTGATAAGTGAATCTACGGGAATCATCAGACTGTCAAGTTTCTTAAGTGTGATACCGCTGAAGTTGGCTTTGTTCATTTTTATGACTGAGCGCATGGAATCGATTACTGGAAGCAGGTTATTGATATTATCCTTATACATTGCCTCAGCCTTGGCGATATGGATACGGAGAGAGTCGGCGGCGAGTTTGGCTATTCCGGAATTGCCTCTCTGTTTGGCATCTTTGGCCTGGTAAAGGAACACTTTTGCTCTGGAGAGAGCGCTGTCAGGTACACCCATGGTTTTCAGTTCATCAATGCGTTTTGATGCTTGATCCAAAGAACTCTGGCTGACACCGCAAGACATAATAGCGGTAATAGCGGTTAAACTGATAATCCTGATTGCCCGCCACCGTTTCATATATTTTCCTCCTGAATGATTGGTAAGATTTTTTGAATTAAAACCCTGATTATCCGGATTAAGAAACGATTCTATTGATTTTAGTTATAGAAAAAGATTTCAAATGTTGTTATTTGTATCCGAATTATTGATGTAGAAATAGTATCCGGATACAGGACCTGTCCCTGATATTTTCCTTTGAGGTAATCTTCCGCAATGGAAAACCATCCTGATTAAACCAAAGATACGTTCTATATAGAATAGAGTCAAGGAGAATTGCTGAGGGGGAAACGGAAAACGGGGGCAGCCATGCGCCACCCCCGGACAGTGATTGTCAACGAACTTTGAAAGCCTTGAAGAAAGTGTTTCCATTTCGATGCAGAAGGAAGAGAATGGAATCACCAGTCTTAACTGATTTCGTGACCTGTTTTAATTCCTTAACATTTGTAACCTGTTTCCGGTTCACTTCCAGGATAACATCGTACTGGGAGAATCCCTCCTGAGCCGCCTGGGAATTGGGATCGATCTGTGTAACTACAACACCTTTGATATCCGACTTGAGGTCAAGCTGCTCCCTTAATTCCGGAGTGATATTTCCTGCTTTGATGCCCATATTCTCAACAATATCACCCTTACCTTCGGAGGATTCCAGGACACTGGCACCAGCGGGCTGGTCCGGCTTACTCTTATCACGACCACTCAAAGTGACATGGAGAGTCATTTTCTTTCCGTCACGGAGGATCTCAACAGGTACTTTGTTTCCGGGTCTGATATTGGCTATGGCGTTTTTCAGCTCATTTGGATTGGAAACAGCCTTGTTACCAACAGAAACTACGATATCTCCCCTGCGGAATCCCGCTTTATCTGCTGGTTGATTCTTGAATACATCTCCAATCAGAACACCTCTGGTCTCTGGGCTGATTCTCATTGCATCACGTGTTGTAGCATCCAGATCCTGGATCACCACACCCAGCCATCCACGGGACACTTTCCCTTCGTAGATCAGATCTTCCATGATTCTGCGTGCCATGTTGATAGGAATGGCGAATCCAATTCCCATATAACCGCCTGATTGTGTGTAGATCATTGTATTGATACCGATCAACTCACCATGAATGTTGACCAGTGCACCGCCGGAGTTCCCCGGGTTAATTGCGGCATCTGTCTGGATGAAGTTCTGGTAGGAGTTGGCATTTCCCCCTGCGGTCCGTCCAAGAGCAGAGATTATTCCCATTGTCACGGATGAGGCCAGGCTGAAAGGATTGCCAATGGCTATTGCCCAGTCACCCGGACGAAGCTTGTCTGAATCACCAAGATAAGCAACCGGGAGATTTTTTACTTTTTCTTTAATTTTGATTACTGCTACATCGGAAAGAGAATCTGTTCCAACGATCTCTGCCTGGAAGCTGCGGTTGTCCGAAGTCTTGACTTCGATTTCATCGGCACCGGCAACGACATGGAAATTGGTCAAGATGTAGCCATCTTTGGACACGATCACCCCTGATCCCAGGCCTTGCTGCTTGAACTCCCTTTTCTGAACCGGTGGTTGACGCCGGAATTGTCGGCGAGGGTTGCCAAAGAATTCATCGAAGCCAAAAGGATCACCGAAGAATTGATAAAAGGGGTTATTGGAAAATATGACTGTATCGATCTTTGTGGGCACAACCTGGACGACAGTAGGTACCACTTTTTCTGCGATATCGGCGAACATATTGCTGAAAGCACTTAACTGCGGAGGAGTGTTGATATCAGGTTTTTTCTCGGCGCCGAAAGTTACAGATCCCTTTGGGGGATGATTGGATTCAGCGAAAGAGCATGTTGAATAGGTAATAAGTCCGGCAGTAATGATCAAAGCCACCAGAGAAGGGATTAGGGGCTTAAGTTTCTTCAAGATGTTCCTCCTTTTGATACAACAACCAGTTGAGAATACTTTGTAAATGTATACGAGCGTATAAAAAGAATTATTGCAATTTTTACAGGAACTGCAGAGCAGAAAGATGGCCGGAAGAATCCGGCCTGGAAAAATCAGACCTCTCTGGGCAGGTCTTTGTCAAGGGAGAGCACGTTGGATGTGCCGCCTTCAACAAAGGATTGCTCCGAGATTCGTGTAAGGACAGCGTTGTCCGAGAATTCTTTGAGGGTAGTGGAGCCCACGTTGCACATTGTGGATTTAAGCTTTGCTACAGTGACAGAAAGGACATCTTTGACCGATCCCACTATTGGAACATAAGCATCGACACCCTCTTCAAATTTCATTCCTGATTCACCTGACTGATTGTATCTCTGCCAGTTTCTGGCCCTGTTGGACCCCTCACCCCAGTATGGTTTGTACATTCTGCCGCCAATAGACACTATGGGTGTCGGGCTTTCGGTCGTCATCGCGAAATACCGTCCCATCATTACGAAATCTGCTCCCATTGCCAGCGCGATTATGATCTGGGTATCGTTTGCCAATCCTCCGTCAGAGCAGACCGGGACATATATGCCGGTTTCCTGAAAATAGCGGTCCCGCTCAGCGGTTACAGCCATCAGTGCCGATGCCTGTCCGCGGCCAATGCCTTTCTGTTCCCGGGTAATGCAGATGGAGCCTCCGCCAATGCCCACTTTTACAAAATCTGCATCGGCTTCCTCCACCAGATACCTGAAGGCATCTCCGTCAACCACATTTCCACCTCCGACTACAACTTTGGAGCCGTATTTGGTTTTTGTCCACTTTATGGCTTCCATCTGGAATTCTGAATAACCATCAGAGGAATCAAAACAGAGAACGTCTACACCAGCCTCCATCAGGGCAGGGATTCTGTCTTTGTAATCGTGAGTATTGACTCCTGCTCCAGTGACCAGCCGTTTACTATCATCAAGGAGTTCATCTGGATTGGTCATGTGATCAAAGTAGTCTTTTTTGAAGACCAGTGAGAGCAGCCGCCCGTTGCTGTCAAGAACAGGAAGGCACTCTTTTTTGTTGCTTCTCAGAAGTTTGTTTGCTTCATGAAGGCTGATTCCACTGATCCCGAAGACCACGTTTTCTTTTGGGGTCATAAATTCTGAAACCGGAGCATTAAGATCATCTTCAAATTCCCAGAAATCTTTGTCTGTTATTATTCCCAGAAAAATTCCATCTTTTGAGCCATCATGGGTTACCGGCATAGTTGAGTGGCCGGTTTTCTTTCGCAGGACAAGAGCATCCCTGAGAGTGTTGTCGGGGCGAAGATTGGAGTCGGAAGGGACAAATCCCGCTTTATGATTTTTCACCTTTGCAACCATGGCTGCCTGTTGAGCTATGGGTTGTGAGCAGAAGATAAAGGCACATCCGCCTCTTCTGGCAAGGGCTATAGCCATCTCCGACCCGGATACCGATTGCATGCTTGCCGAAACGAAGGGAAGGTTAAGAGAGAATCTCGAGTTCTGGCCTTTTTGGTACTTTGCCACAGGTGTATTCAGGGAGACATTTTCGGGAAGATGATGTTTCCTGGTTAATCGGGGAATCAGGAGGTACTCTGAAAATGTTCTGGATACTTCATCAATGATTTTAGCCATATATGCCTCTTGGATGGGTCAGGAATTTCCGGTTATTTAGAGAAAACCGCCTTGTTACCGGCGGGTTTTCAAGTTTAAAATTATTGAATTATACACCCAATTATGGTAGAATATCAATACTAAATATAGTATACAGCCGTCCTTTATTGCAGGAACCTGGTAAGGAATTTTATGACTCCGGAAGACAGAAGGACAGCCGACGCTGATCAGGGTTCGATTAAGCGCATGAGGAACGCTGTTATTCTTCCTGACGGCACCAAAAGAGAACCAATGGGTTCAGGTGTCATTACTGGACTTTTGGGAGTCGGAGGGATGGCCAATGTATATGAAATATGGAATCCGCAGCTCGAGGTTAACAGAGCGGTAAAACTCCTCCATCCTAACTATACTGAAGATACAAAGCAGCGTTTCCAAACGGAAATCAAGATCACTGCCAAACTCCACCATCCTAACATTATTGAAATTCATGCAGTCGGGCAGTGGAATGGTCTTCCCTATATAGAGATGGAGCGTATAGATGGGCAGACCCTGGAGAAAATCATCGAGGACAGGGGTGCTCTTCCTGTAGAAGTGGCGATGTCGATAGGAATAATGATCGGCAGAGCGCTTCGCTATGCTCACAATCAGAATTATGTTATCTATGGTAAAACTTATCATGGTGTAATTCATCGTGATCTGAAACCATCCAATATCATGGTGTCGAGCAATGGGATTGTAAAGCTGATGGATTTTGGAATCGCCCGGCCCACTGATGCCTCTATTCATACCACAGATGGAGCGATACTGGGGACGATGCAGTATCTGTCGCCTGAACAGCTTGATGGAAAAGAACCGGATATCCGCACCGACATCTATTCCCTTGGGACAATTCTCTATGAGATGGTTACTGGAATGAAGGCCTTTCCGGAACAGAATGTTTCCAAACTGATGCTTTCCAAGATCAAAAACGACTATAAACCTCTTGATGCCTATGATATCAAAATCCCCTCTAAATTCCGCCGCCTGATTCACATGTGCATGGTTCAGGACAGGGAAAAGAGGATCCAGGACGCGATGAGTTTTCTCTCTGAAATCGGCAAGATCCATCGAAGTACCACACCGCTTTCTCCTGAGCAGGAGCTGGCCAGGTTTATGGGAGCCGACAGAGAGAAGATAGTAGTGAACCTGCGGAGAAAAAACCCGTTTCTCATGACAGCAGCAGTACTGCTGATAGTACTGGGGGTATTTGCAACAGGCATGTTAATTCCGAAAATTGTTGCAAATCTGGCTCAGAAGCCTCTGCCTGTATCGGTAGTTGAACCAGCCTGGACAGTAGAGGTTCCCCAAATTCCGGAAGAAAAAAAACCTGAGGAACCGAAAGTGGTTGAGGAACAGGTTAAAAAAACTGAGCCGCGTCCTATCAAAAGCACTCCGCCAGTGGCACAAAAGAAACAAGTTGCACCGGTGGCACCGGCACAAGTTGCCATAGCTACACAGGAATCACTTATCGATCAGCTCAAGAGGAAACATGGTACAAATGACCTGATGTCTATTTTTACAAGGGAAGTTGAATCCGGGCAGTATAAAAATGCTCTGGAAGTTTACGAATCGCTTTCTCCGCAGGAATCGTCAGTTGACAAAGCGATGATATTCAGAATAAGGGCTTTAAAGGGTCTGGGGAGAAGAAGTGAGCTCAATTCCCTGTTTTCCAGGACAGATATCAAAGATGGTGAGTTTTATCTGGAGAAGGCAAAGTTTCTTTTCAACCAGGGGAGGATTTCCGAGGCTTTGAATTATCTTGACCTTTGCTCCAGAACTCCCGGCATGTATGTCAATTCAAGTACTTTACGGCTGGAGCGTTTGTATTTCACTGCCCAATGCAGAAGCAGACAGTTTGATCAGAATCCCACGGCTGTTATCAAGCGTGATGCACTTGACAGTTGGTACGAGGTCAAATCCGCACTTCAGACATCAAAAGACCACAGGTATTACAAAGAAGCCGATGCAGAGATGCAGCGCATCGCATCAAGAGGTTAAAGGTTAATGAATCGATTTGTGAAATGGAGCGCAATGCTGCTCTTTATTACTCTGCCAGCTCGGGGTGGCAGCCCGGTGGAGCTTGCGGGAGATCTTCCCCAACTGCTTTCTTCAGCAAAATCCCCTTATCTGGTTGTTGCCGATGTTTTTGTTCCGGTGGGAAAGGTAGTGACAATCGAGCCTGGAACAGTGATGCTCTTCAAGAACTTTACTGGTGTACATGTTCAGGGTACGCTGATTGCAGATGGCTCATCTCTCAATCCCGTAATATTAACATCTGAAAATGATAAAGATTATAATCCGCAAAGCAAGTTGGCGCCGACTCCATACGACTGGAATGGTATTTACATACACAAGGATGGGCTTGGAACGGACCTGCGAAATATGAAGTTAATGTACTCAGTTAAGGGGATAGTTTCTGAAACGAAGTATATCCGGATTACAAACTGCGTATTCAGGGAAAACGGACGATCAAACCTGGTTATAGAGGGAGAGGAGAAGCAGGTTGTTGCCGGGGCGTCCTTCTCGTATAACCTGTCTGTGAAAGATGTAACCGCTGACGGGGTACCGATCAGGATACTGAAGGACCCGGAGGCTGCAAAGCGCAACTTATTAAGGTATGTGGGACTGGCGCTTGCCATGGGGGGAGCGGCTGCCGGAGGAGTATTTACGTATGAACTCAGTACATCGATAAAGGAGGTCAGATCTCTGAGCAGTCTAGATACCCTGAATCTGACAACAAAAAACAGCAGTGACTGGAAAGACGCACGTTCCAGATTCAACAGAAACAAAGCATTGTCTATCGCAGGATACTGTCTGGTTCTTATAGGAGTGACGGGATTTTCCTGGTCTTTTAAATTTTGACCTGTGCTGTAATACTTAAAAATGAAAAGAACTGCCTGCATAAATTATCTGCTTATCCTGCCTTTTTGCGGATTTGTGATCCTTCTTTCCTGCATAGGAGATTACAACCCCTTTGAGGATCCTGCCAATTCCGAGGTACTCATAACCGGTATGACTTTTGCACCCGGCGATACGCTTGAGATCTTTACAGCAGAAACAATCATGGTGATGCTGGCTGTAAGGGAGAAGATAGATTATTTCAAGGTAATGTCTCCTGGAAACAGGCTTTTTAATGGAGGTGAGGTGATCAGGAGAGCTCAGGAGGGCAAGACTCTGAGTTCGGGTCCTTACAGATTTGTTTTCTCATTCAGTGATACCGGAGCTAACAGCATAAACTTTATCACAGGGAGGACAAACGGGCAGCAGGTTTTTCAGAAAATTGATTTTTACATCAGGTCACCGCTCTCTCAGAGTCCCGTCT